>JAHFAB010000335.1 GCA_023250795.1 Bacteriovoracaceae bacterium | reverse complement strand
CTTGACTTAACGCTCTTTGGTAACTTCTGGGCTACAAAAGCCTTATTGCGCAATACAAAAGGCTCCTGTCAAGGATTTCAAGCTCTTGAGTGCGAAAGATGGGAAGTACAGAAATACTGCTTTGCAATCCATGGGGATAGGCTGGCTCAACACTTTTCAGTAGTTGTGTACTAAAATGCCCTCTGCAAAATAGTTGTGGTGAGGATAGACGTGGATGTTATAAACTTCTTTCTGGATGCCCATTTCTTTTATCTCAGAAATTTTGACAGTCCTGACTGTTTCGCCATTTTGACTGAGTCGCAGCAGGTGTGTGCCGTTTTTAATTTTACTCAAAGGCACCCAGGTCTGCGAGTCAGGGAGGTAAAAAGGATGCTCTGGGGTGACACCGATTCGCACTCCATTGCTAACTTCTAGGTCTAAGGCGGGGCGATTCAAATAATTAAATGTCTCTGTCACAAAACCGACCACTACCATTGCTTTTTCTACATCATAAGAGAGAACCGCATCACCTGTTTTTAAACTCTCAATTGGAACAGATCCAGAAGGAGTGGCAATTTCGGTGCCTGCAATAAAACACACCGGAGGAACTTCTTCAAAATCAAACGTATGGGCTGTTTCGTTTAATAATTCTATTGGAATCATACAAGCGTGAGCTTCAGCTGATGCGAGTTTGTCTAAAATATTTATTTTTTTTTCTCTTTTATCATTATCCCACCAAGCATAACTGGCTAGGTCTCCTGTAAACTTATAAGCCTTCTTTTCTTTGTCTTCATCAACTGTAAAAAAATAGTGGCGCCTCGCCGTAGAAAAAATTCCACAAATTTGTTTACTACTAGCAGTAGCTCTATTGACAGCAAGATTTTCAGACTTTACGCCGCTCACTTTATTGGAGTTTGCAGCACAACTCGCAAATAAAAGGCATGTTAAAAGAAAAAACAAATGGTTCTTAAGTCGAAAATTTAAATTCATACTTCCCCCCGTTCATCGAAATTATAGAGTAACTTTAGGGCTTTTCAAGGAAATAGCAAGACCCGCTGTTCTTTCAAACTACCTAGCTACTTGGGCTGGCTGAGCTTGGCCGACTCAGCAAGAATATCGAGCATTTGGATAAACGATTGGAAAGCCTTATAGTTTTTTCCAGTCTTTTCAGTCAGTTCTGCCCCGACTTTTCTGATGGCCTCGCGCGTTTCAATTCTTGCTACTTTTATAGAGAGGGGAAGATAAAGTGTTTGATTGAGATAAAGTTGCACGTCAAACGATTCTCCAACTGAGATGGGGGAGTCTTGAAGAGACTCCCCGTCGATATCATAATCAAAGCCCAAACCTAAAGAATTGAGGTCATGAATTTTGAGTCGGTAATCCCCTTTTCTTGGGATAACGATAAACATGGAAAACGAATCTAAAACAGGTCGTCTAGGGGATTTTCGTTTTTCTTGGCTCATAGGCCCTCTCTGTTTGGCATTCCATTTTGAGTGAGAGAAAGTTTTTCAACTTGTTCTAGTTTTGCTCTCAACTCAGAAAGGGAGGTTTGAACTTGCGATGTAGCTTCGCCTAGCTGGATGTCATAAGACTTGAGATCAGCTTTATTTGTAAAATATGTGTCTTGTATTTCATGCAATTTTTATAAGCTTCCTTGGATTGTCTTGAGCATTATATAGAGTTTTCCATAAAACAAATCATTCTCAAGCATCGCCGGGGTCCATTTTTGAAAATTATCGCCGAGTTGATTATCCAGCGTTCCCCATTTCGAATGAAAGGAACTCCAAGCTTTTTGTTGAATAGGTGTCAACTTCCCTTTTCTAAGACGTGTAAACTCTGAAGTAGTTGCTTGTATTTGACTGTCTAAAGTTTGTGTAAACTGTTTAATTTCATCCAGTTCGGCAGAAGCTTTTGCTTTCAGTTTATCATGGTAGTCTTTGAGTCTTTCTTCATAGACGGAATCTTTTGCTCCCCCAAGAAAAAATGATTTTTTTGCAATCAGTTTTCTTCCCTTTGGTAAATTTGTGGGCAAACTTACGGGAGAGGGCTCGAGTGGTGAAAGTATTTTCTTTACTTCGTCGGATTGTTGTTCAGATTCAACCATGTAAACCTGGTACTCACCTCGTGGGATGGGTTGATTGTCAACAGAGCGAATGAAATTAGTTTTTCCCAATTTTTTGGATAGAGCAAAATGCCCATTTGTAGAAAATCCAAGGTGATTGAGCAAAGTCGAAGGAACACCTTCGATAAAATAATCAAAACCTGCTCCGTCTGGAAGCGAAGATGTGAGATAAAAATAGGGAGTTGTTAGATCTTTTCTAGAGAGAGCAATAGCTGCTTTGGGTCCACCCGAGCCGGGCTCAGCTGTAGTCGCTATTTTTAGTTCTTCATAATCCTCTGGGCTTACGTCGTCAAGTGGAGGCAACGGGGAGATCCATTTACCCAGAACTGGAATTTTTTCTAAGAATTCTTTAGCTAGGGGAGATTTTAAGATTGAGCTAAAGTTTCCCTGTGAGTAAAAAAAACCAAGTGTGATTAGAGTCACAAAGGCGACAGGAATCAGCAATATAATGATGCCTTTGAAGAAGCGATGCTTAGAAGTAGTTTTGGTTGAAAGCATTTCTTGAGGCATGTTATTTAACGTGTTTTTAGATTCAGTATTTTTAGGCTCGGATTCATCGAACGGTTTTTCGGTGGTCTGGGGGGATTGAAATGCAGGTTCTAAAGTCACATTTTGACTGATCAAAAAACTAGGTTCTCCAATAGTATCTTTTTGTTCTCCGCTTTCTGGTTCAGAAAGATCATTATCTAAAAGAGGTTTAAAAGCAGGTACTGTGGGCATTGGCTCCCAATCTTTCATTCCCTCAGACCAGACATAATTTTGACTGTTAACCTGGCCCAAAGAGAGTTTTCCCTTGATATCATCTAAGGAAAAAGGACCCTCATGGTGATCAGTCAGATAAACAAACCATTTTTTTTCATGAAATCCATCCATTTTTTTTATTCCTAAAGTAAGATTAAGTGTAAGGGAAATGTCTCAACGAAGCAAATGGTGCCTGATGGGCATCCCAGATCATCAAGGGGTTTATAATGTGGGGGGTCGAATTGGCGCTGCGCAGGGTCCAGCTGCGTTTCGAAAAATTTTTAACCAGTTCATTGGGAGGCATCAGGGGCCAGTAGGTATTCATCGGTCACTCCTTGATTTTGGTGATGTGGGTGGGT
>JAHFAB010000334.1 GCA_023250795.1 Bacteriovoracaceae bacterium | reverse complement strand
TCGCTCGAGGGCTATTTGCATGAATCCATTTTGCTATCGCCCCCTTCCCTGTCCCACTCGAACCATGAATCAACACGGGAGCCGTATCAGCTTCAGCGGCTAACATGACTAGTCTTCTCTGGTTGGGTGGTATAAATTGTACGATTTCCATGAAAACACATCCCCTTTTTCAAACTCTCCCACCAATTAACGCATTGCATTTTTAGCGTCAACACTAAAAATAACGCTCTATGCAAAATATCTCTAGCTATGCAAAATTTTCAAAATTTTAACTAAATTAATTGATTGGCTGCAGGTCCGATTCATGAGATATCACGTCGTGCAAGACGCTATGCAAGAATTAAAAAGTGAAATCAAATCCCCGTCTAAAAACAGATATGAAAGCTGGGGATCTTTTCTCAGGTCATATCGAGAAAAAAAATATCGTTCCGCAAGAGAGTTCTGTGCTCGTTTTTCCATAGGGATTAGTTACCCCCAATATTCTAGATATGAGGTGGGAGAACAACTTCCAAACCTAAATCAAGCTTTACTCCTTTGCAGATTATTAGACATCTATCTCGTAGAGGGACTCTTTGTTTGGAGCTTATCGCAAATTCAAGACCCTGAAACCCACACAGAAATCAACCTGCAACTTGCACAACTCAGGCGCAAAAAAGCTGAAAACATTCTCAATCCAGAACCCGAACCTCATGCATCCCCTAAAACAAAAGACCACCCCCTCTCTCATTTGACAGCATCAAAAAACTCTTCTCCTGTCGAACTGGACGATGTTTTTGTTTTTAATCGAAGCCACCTTAAGCTTTTCAGCTCAAACCCTATTTATAGGGATATTTTTACTTACATTAATTCTTACGGGCCTGGCTGGCTGACAAAAGAAGAACTCGCAAAAGCACATGAAGTCAGCACCTCTGAAATGGCTGAGTTTATGGAACAGCTCCAACAGCTGGGGATCATTATTATCCAAGAGAACAAATGCCGAGCATTAAAAAAAATCCTCTATTTCCCAGATGATCCAGATTTTTTCGAGCTTAGAAATCTAAACATAACGCATAACGCAACCAGTATTCTTAAGAAACTCACTCATCAAGAAATTATTGAAAAAAGGGCTTTCCGAGGGCTGGTTACAAGAGAACTCACTCTTGAACAAAGAAATACCCTTTTCACTAAAATAGACGAGCTTTTTCAAACAATGCTCGAATTTCCTGAAACTGAAAATCCTGAAAAAATTTACTCTCTCTGTCTTTTGTTGGGTGGAAGGTTTTCTCGCCCATCTTAAGAGTAAGGGAGGAGTACCCACGTAACTGGGACCCACTTTTTTAACTCGTGGAATTCCTACTCAATCCACTAAAAACTGACTAGTTACTCTTAAGCTTGACCTGAAGGACCTTTCCACCTATCTTCTGAGTAACGCAATGAAGGAGCGTAGGTGAAATGAAGAATGGGTTTAAATACAATCTTTCTCTTTTTATAACTTTTACTTTCATTTTTTTTACTTCTCCCGCATTTGGTAAATTAAAATTGGGATTAGTTTTAGACAAAGGTGGAGTGGACGACAAATCTTTCAACGCTTCAGCTTATAAAGGGGCCCTCCAAGCGAGAGATCGCCTCCGAATGGAAGTCAAGTATGTCGAAGCCACTGATGATAATGCCTATGAAACCCTGCTCAGAGGATTTGCTGAAAAAAAATATGACCTCATTATAGCAGTAGGAATTGGACAAGCCTCTGCAGTAAAAAAAGTTGCTGCACAGTACCCGAATAACAAATTTGTCATTATCGATTCTGAAGTCAATGCTCCGAATGTGAGATCTCTTTTGTTCAAAGAACACGAAGGATCTTACTTAGTTGGTGCAATCGCCGCTCTGATGAGTAAGAGCGGAAAAATTGGCTTTATTGGAGGGATGGACATCCCTCTCATTCGAAGATTTCAGATGGGTTATGAAGCTGGGGCTAAAAAAATAAATCCAAAAACCGAAATTTTTTCAAACTACATTGGAGTGACCAGTGAAGCATGGAACAATCCTCCAAAGGCTAAAGAAATTGCACTTTCTCAGTATGGAAAAAATGCTGATGTCATTTTTGCTGCAGCAGGAGCCTCTGGTATAGGTCTTTTCGACGCAGCAGAAGAGAAGAAAAAATTTGCAATCGGTGTGGACTCCAATCAAAACTGGGTTAAGCCTGGGTTTATCCTCACCAGCATGATGAAAAGAGTTGACACTGCGGTTTTTCTCACCTGTGATGATTTTGCAGGTGGAGCGTTTACTTCTGGAACAAAACAGTATGGTCTCATGAGTGGAGCGATTGATTATTCATTGGACGAACATAATAAAAAACTCCTCAGTAAAGATATCATTAGCAAAATAGATAAACTCAAAGAAGACATCGTTAGCAATAGAATCAAAGTCCCCGACTATTATCTTGCTCCTAAAATTGAGAAAAACAAACTGGGTCGAAGTAAAAGTGGAAATAGCAAGTAAAACTCCGGCTGTAGAAATCACTGGTCTCACTAAAACTTTTAAAAACGTGATCGCGAATGACCGCATCGATCTTAGCATAAAAAAAGGTTCAATTCATGGCCTCATAGGCGAAAATGGTGCTGGAAAATCTACAGCCATGAAAATGCTTTATGGTTTACTCACACCCGATTCGGGTCAGATAAAAATAAATGGAATTGAAAAAAAATGGAAAACCCCTCTCGATGCAATTCGTTGTGGTATCGGTATGGTTCATCAGCACTTTATGCTTGCTGGACCTCACAGTGCTTTGGAAAATATTATTTTAGGCGCTGAACCCATACTGCTACATAAAAATTTTCCTCATTTCATTAATATATTAGACCGAAAAAAATCAATAAAAAAGCTAGAATTATTGGCCTCACAATATGGTTTACCAGTTGATTGGGACACTTCGATCGAAAAACAGTCGGTTGGAACTCAGCAAAGAATAGAAATTCTCAAACTTCTTTTTCGAGATGCTGAAATTCTTATCTTAGATGAACCGACTGCTGTTCTCACACCCCAAGAAACAGAAGAACTTTTTTCCAATCTTAAAAAACTAAAAAAAGAAGGAAAAACAATTATCATTATTACGCATAAACTCAAGGAAGTGATGAGTTTTACGGATTCTGTCACCGTTTTTAGAGGTGGAAAAGTCACTGGGAATGTTTACACTTCTGAGACTAGCGTTCAAGAACTAGCTAACATGATGGTTC
>JAHFAB010000014.1 GCA_023250795.1 Bacteriovoracaceae bacterium | reverse complement strand
GAAGTAAAAAATTACAAAACTCTTGAACTTGCACACCTCACTCAAAAATGGCTGGATGACCAAACTGCAAATTGGGAAACCCCGTGGGCCGAATATATGAAGACTGGAGGGTTTCCAAAAATTATTGGAGAATATCGAACCACTGGGCATATTTCGGATTCTACTTTTCAGATTTATACTGACTGGATTTTAGGGAGTTGGTCAAAGCTACGAACTCCAGAAAGGAGTCTTTCTGCTCTTGCCAACCGTCTTTGCGAAACACTGAATTCGCGTGTGAGTTACGATGCGCTTAGAAAAGGAACAGACATCTTAAGTCCAAATACAGTCAAGACACTTTTAGAAATACAAGAAGATCACTTTTCCATAAAAATGCTACCTCGGTTTAACCCTAGCCAAAAAGCATACATGCCTACAAAATTGAAAAAAATTTACCCCTTAGATCCTTTTATTGCACAGGTGTGGAATGGGATTGGCAAAAATATAAGACGTTTGTTTGAAACTCATTTGACGTCTTTGCCCCTAGATGAGTGTGCTTTTCATGCCCAATTCTACAGAAAATTTGATCCTATGGACGCGGGTTATTTATACTCTGATGCCACACAGTCGGAGGTGGATTTTTACTTCAAAGACTGTGCTTTTGAGTTAAAATCAAATGGAAATCCAACTCCAAAACAAAAACAGCTTTTAAATACTAGTCCCCAGTCTTTTGTTGTGAGAAAAGGCCAGCTCCCCATTATGGCTTATCTTGTGGGTGAAAAAAGAGTTTAGGCGAAAAGAATTTAGACCAAGAGTTTATATGTGATACAAGGCTTCGGTGTCTTTTCAAGCGCTCTCTAAACAGATTGCAGGCTGCTCAAAGTGTTCTCGATTAAGAAATCATTGTCATGAAATAGCAAAAGAAAAAAGAAGAGCGTTCAAAGAGCAGACGTATTGGGGAAAGCCGGTGTCTGGCTTTGGAGATCCTCATGCAAAGCTTATGATGGTGGGGCTAGCCCCTGCGGCCCATGGGGCCAATCGTACGGGAAGGGTTTTTACGGGCGATCGCTCCGGAGAATGGCTCTATCGGGCTCTTTTTCAAACTGGTTTTTCAAATCAGCCCTTGTCTGAAAATAAAAGTGACGGATTAGAGCTCAATGGCGCATATGTGAGTTGTATTGTTCGCTGTGCTCCTCCAGGTAATAAACCTACTCCGAAAGAGATCTCCCAATGCAGGCATTATTTAGAAACTGAAATCAGTTTTTTATCCCAAGTACAAGTTTTCATCGCGCTGGGACAAATCGCTTTCCACTCTCTTTGGAAGATTTTAGAACCTCTGAAGCCAGTTCCAAAGTTTAGACACGGAGTAAACATTCTGCTTTCTCAGAAAAAACACCTCTTGCTTTCCTATCACCCCAGTCAACAAAATACTTTTACTGGGCGATTGACTCAGGAGATGTTTTTAGAGCGATTTGAAACGGCAAAAGAGTTGATTAGAGCGTATTTTTAAAGTTATTTAATTTTTAACCTTTTAAAAAAATGGGTGAGATGTCGGCACGGCATCCTGCCTTGGGACCCTCACGCCCGTCCATGGGCTGTGGACATCCATGTCCTCCCAACGCCTCACTCACCCATTTTTTTAAAAGGTTAAAAATTAAATAACTTTAAAAATACGCTCTAATCTTTCTGCGCTTTGATTTGCTTAATGACTTCGAGAAATATTTTTAGGAGCTTCATTCTATCAGACTTGACCGTATTTCCCTCTGCTTTTAAACTGAGCCAACCTTTCCACCCGCTTGATGGGAAAGCACCTTCATTGAGTAGATAAAAATAAATGGAGCGGAGAGTTTCTTCGTCTTCAATTTTAGAGATTGTTTTGATTAAAGTTCTGAAAAGAGGATAGGCAAGCTCTGCGTCTTCGCGATCGATGTAGTCTTGGCTTTTTCGATCAAGCCGATCCAAGAGTGCCTCGACATACTGCAAGACTCCAATGACAGTTTCTGTATCAGCTGTGTCAATGTAACCTGGATGGATCATTACTGGGTTGATTCTTTCATCTTCTGGTATGTCTTTTGGAGTAATGGCTGTGAGTTGTATGAATTGTTGAAGCAAAGATGTAAGCTGATCTTGTGCAGATGTATGAAATTTTAAGTCCTTAAAGAATAGGTTGTTTATAAATGCATCAAGTAAAGGCAAGTTCTTTAATATTTTTTCATGAGGGCTTTTATTGTAAGTGGATAGAATAATTTGATAAAACTCTCTCCAGTAACATCCTTCTTCTATAAACAATCCACCCAGCAAGTCTTCTTCGGGTAGGGATGCACTTCCTGCTTTTCTTAAAACACCAACTTCGGTATAGTAGCTTTTTTCAATCAATAACCCACCCAATACGTCCTTCTCAATTTGGTAAGAATTACCCGATTTTTTGCTGCAAATACTTCCAATTTGTTCATGTAGTCTATCACCCAGGCTTTTTGTAGAGACTAAAAATGAAAAAAGCAGTGTTGCCTCTTCTGCTGAAAGCACTTGGTCACCAAACGAGGCATACGTAAACAAATCGCCTTCAGCGAATCTATATTTATAAAGATTTCTTCTCCTTGGATTGAGCTTTTTTAAAACTACACTGAAAAATTTTCGATAATCATTTTCAAATTCTTTGAGATCTGAGCCTAAGAGCCCAAACCCGCCTAACAAGTTAACATCCTCTTTGCCGTAACCTCTCAAAATAAGTTGTATGAGTCTGAAACTCCAATTCATCTTAGAAAGGGTTCTTAAAGAATGAAAACGCTCATTCCCATGTCCGACAAATGAGATCTCGTCCGGGTGTTCTTCATCATGAAAGGCTGGCCAATCTTTTACTAAAATTTTCAATTCATTGAGAATCCCTTTTTCTCGGTCCGAATAGTTGCTCTTTTTTGATTCTATTTGCATTTGATAGAGCAAGCACTTGGTAGATACTTTTTTGTTGTTATTTGTTTGAAAGCTTGTGAGTTTTGAAAACAACTCCTCTAGGAGATGTTGACCTGTTGTCCAGTCGTTGACAATTGATTGGATGTAATCAATCGCTTTTAGATTGAGACCTTTTGTTTTCGTGGGTTTTTCAACTGGTAAATCAGAAGTGATTGGTTTTTCTGGGAAGTATTCAGGTTTTTCTAAATTAAGAGCTCTGACAATAATTTTTTCAATCAGTTTTTTAATGATTGGATAAAATTTATTCGGATCATTAGAGCCGAGTTTCGTAGCTATTTCTATCGGAATCAAATCTATGAGTTGATCAATTTCTTTGAATTCAATGACCTGGTTTGGATGTTGTAAAACAGCTTCTCTCAGCAGAGACAGTCCATCATTGAGGATTTGAACCAAATAAATATGCCCATGCCCATAGGACCACTCAGAAAAAACTTTATTGAAATAAGTGGACTTTAGGTACAGCGAATACCACCCCGTGCCGAACTTAACGATCTTTGACCAATCACAGTTCAGATTATCAGTATCAGTGGAGCCCAGGAAAAAGGATTTGAAAACCTTTAAGAATGAGTTGTATTTTACATAATATCCGTTGAAATCTGTTCTACCTGCATTGAATTGATCGATCTCCGATAAAAACTCTTTGAAATTTTTAAGAGAATAAGAAGTGACATTGCATTTGAGTAATTCTTCAAAACTTTTTCCAAAATTTTCCAGTTTGACTGTTGCATTTTTTAGACGTTCTTCATCCCACTCTGAAATTTTTATAGTGGTGAGTGGCATAAACTCTCTCAGTTCAAGCGCGCTTGTTTTTAAGGTTTCCAAAATGGTTTTCAGTTTTGTGAGTTCAGCGTAAGTAAAACCATCTTTTTCTCCACCCAGAATGGATTGTTTGAGTAACATGAAATTGGACACGAGACCGTCTGTGAGGATCCCTCCACTTTCATTGCCAGCTGAAGAGAACGGTTTTTTTAGAAAATAGGTTTGAATAAAATCTCTGAGCTCAAATCCATTGTATTTGCCTGTTTCCGCTCCATGTGTTTTTTCTTGAAAGAGTTGGATCGATTTGATGGAACAGTTAAACAGTCCATTGATTTCATCTGCGTCGGCCTTTCCCTGAAAATAGGCAAAAACAGTTTGAGAAGCTCCAGCTAAACAGCCTGCATCACCCCCTAGATCTACAACCCCTGGTGTATGAGCAGGTTCATTGAGATGAATCGAGCACCCCCATGCTAGAAGAAAAATAATATAAAGAGATTTTCTAAAATGCATAGACCATCTCTCCTCTGATTCTGTCGTTAGACTTATATCGGTTAATAAAATCAACTTCGGAGTTTGGTCCCATGGTTTTATCACTGCTAATGATGTCCCCGCCTAGAGAAACCGATAAATTAGTTAATATTTTATATTGAAAATCAGCCGAAATAATGTTTCCTGTGTTTTCAAAATCATAGATGAGTTTAAAAGAAGAGGTTAAATCTCTTCCCCAGTTACCAAAATAAGAATCAAACGGATGTTTAACTTTCAAACTGAGTGCGTTTTGAAAAGGGTATCTTGCTTCCAGGGAACTCATGCTTTTGACGTCAGGGCCTTTGTCCGTCGCGTTTCCACCCCATTGGCGAAGATAGGCAATACTGAATTGAGAGGGGCTTGAGCCTTCGAGAAATAGGTTCAGATCTGCCCCCCAGCTCAAGGCTAGAGAAGGAGCAACTTCTTGTGTGTTCCACTGCTCTGGGGTTTGATCTCGAACTGGGTTTTCTGCAAAACCAGAAAACCAAACCCCTCCTCGTTTTTTTGTGTAACCTCCTTCGATTGAAACTAGTTTTTGATAGGCTACGCGAGGATACAACGTGATTTCAAAATTTTTGGTAGAGAGATTGTACTGTCCCCGATAACCAATCAAGAGTTGGTTGATCGGCTTATAAGAAAGAGCCCCTTGGGCCCAGAATCCCCCTCCTTTTTCAGGGTCTTCGTTCATGCGAGCTAAAATACTCACTCCTCCATGGGAAACTATTTCACTCATGGAGGGAATTTCTGCTCGGTAATAAACCGGAGTCAATATGTCACGGTAGAGTGCTTGTGAGGGTAGGCCTTGAAACCAAGGAGAGAGAGAAGTGAAGCTACCATCTTGATAATCAATGGGCGCGCCTCTTTCGGGAAGAAAGGCGGGAGATCCAAAAGCAACCAATTGGAAGGTGGGGCGATCTACTTTGAGGAAGGCTCCTATCAACCCTACTTTTTCAGGCTCTAGATAATCCCAACGAAAGCGGGGTTGCCAGATGCCTAAGTTCCAGGTGTCGTCTAATTTATTCCATTGAACTCGTTTTCGACCTGCAATGAGTTGAGCAAACCCCATTTTTTTTGAACTCCCAACATAGGACTCGGGGATTTCTACATAGGAAAATCCAGTGTGGTCAAGTGATAGGAGAAGTTCTGCCTGTGCACGAGTTTCGAATACGGCTCCACTTTCTTCTCCTTGCCACGTGGCATGAAAAGCTGAAAACTGCGAAGAATTTTCAGAGTGGGATGAGCCCAAGTACCCCTGCGTCTTCAGTCCGACGGAAGACTCAGAAGTGGGAGCTCCCCACGTTTCAGACCATGTGCCTCCCACGAGAAGAAGAATGATGGGTGGGGAGGCTAAAAGGAAATGCTTCCAAAAGAGGTGGAAACAATACTTGATCAAATTAGTAAACCTCCGTTCAGCCACAGTGGACTATACCCCTGTTTTGACGCATTACAAGGCAAATAATGCCTATTTTGTCTATTCTTTTCAATTAGTTAGCAGTTTAAATGGATTTTATTGACGCAAATTTTAACATAATGTAGATTTTAAACTCATAAGGGGGATTGATTATGGGCAAAATTACGACTGAAGCATGGGTGCTCTACGCGGGTGAAGACCCCAGAAAACCGTCGCCTGGACATCTTAAAAAAGAAGAATTCTCCTTCTCAGATATTACAGAGTTTGAGGTGTTAGCTGAGCCGCTCTATGGGTGTTGGGAAGGCAATATGACTCATGCGCTGGAGAGGCGACCAGTGGATATCTGCCGCCAAAGAGGAGAAGAAAAGGCAGTGATTGGGAATGCGGGAGCAGTGAGAATTCTCAAAACAGGCTCTGCTGTGACATCAGTAAAAGCAGGAGATTATTGCATCGTATTTTGCAATGGAGTCTGGGACAAGTTTGGTTATCCAGAAAAAATCTTAGCCTATGATGCTCCCAACACCATGGGGGTGCTCGCAAAGCAAATGAAGCTTCATGAGAAGCAAGTGATTTTGATTCCTGAAAATTCGGAATACACCCTGCAACAGTGGGCTGGTTTTTCACTCCGCTACATCACGGCATGGGCTAATTGGAAGCTTGCCTATGGATGTTGGCGCTTACAGATGACTGAAGAGGACTGCCCAGCTCCATTTGTTTGGGGGTGGGGAGGGGGAGTTTCGATTGCAGAACTTTCACTCGCTCAGTTTAGTGGTTGTCGGGTAGCTATGATTTCGTCAGATGATAAGCGCTTAAAACTCATCGAATCGATGCGAATTAAGCCCATTGATCGAAGACTTTTCCGCAACATAGATTTTGACGAGGCAAAATATCAAACGGATCCTGTTTATAAAAAAGCTTACACTGAGTCAGAAGAAATTTTCTTAGAGCTAGTCAAGAAGAATACAATGCAACTTGGGGTTTCTATCTTTATTGATTACGTGGGATCTCCCGTGATTCGCGCCACTCTCAGAGCGTTGGCGAGACAAGCTGTTGTGACGACCGCCGGATGGAAAGAGGGGATGAAGATTTCCTCAATGAGAGCGATCGAATGTATCCAGCGCCACATCCATGTTCACACGCATTATGCACGCTACCCACAAGGCAGAGCTGCGGTGAGATTTGCAGAAGACACAGGCTGGTTGCCTCAAATCGACAGCGAGGTTTATGGCTGGGATAATATACCTGAGCTTGCAAAAAACTATGCCGATGGAAAAATCAGCGCTTATTACCCGATTTTTCAGATTAATAAAGCGTGAGAGTTATTTCTTACTCTTCTTCTTTTTTCGAAAGCCAGACTTTTTCTCAGTGGAACGTTTGGACTTTGATTCAAAAAAAGCTTTTGCAAAGGCGGAATCAGTTTTGAGTTTGAGTTGACGTTTTTTTCTGCCTAAGGCACGTAGAGTTCTGCGCGAGCGCGGGTCTACTTTTGCCACAGGTGGGGGAGTTGCAGGTCTTGGCGAAGGCTGAGCGGTCGTAGCTGTTTCGGTCATAAAATTCCTCTTGGCTCGCACCGTAGCAAAGAAAACAGAGCAATGAAAGCAGAAAGTGGGGGTTTTTCTTGCGCTATTCACAAAATACCAGTTAGAATTCCAGAGAATGGTTCCCTATCAAAAAGTTTTTGTTGAATTGCAGCAAAGAAATATACGTTATTTGGTAGCAGGGGGGTTTGCTGTAAATTTTCATCAAGTCCAAAGAGCTACCGTTGATTTAGACCTCATTGTCCATCTCGAAAAACCTAATGTTTTAGAGTTTGTCAAATTAATGAATGAGTTAGGATTTGTACCTAGAATACCAGTAAAAGCTGAACAGTTTGCTGATCCCATCGAGAGGGCACGATGGATCGACGAGAAAGGGTTGATGGTTTTTAGTTTGATGAATTCTCAACATTCTTTTGAAACGATAGATGTTTTTGTGCAAGAACCTAGTCCTTTTGAAGAGCTTTACCAAAGACGTTTAGAAGTCAAAGCTTTTGGATCTGTCATTCATGTCATTGGCAAAGAAGACCTCATTCAGATGAAACGTATCGCAGGGCGTGATAAGGATCTTTTTGATATCCAACAGTTGGAGAAGAAAAAATGACTTCTTCAGTGCCGGCAGATTGGGGTGATACATCTCACTCTATTCCTCTTAGCCCAGAGCAGGTGATCGAATGGCTGGAGGGCTATCGCGAGTTGATGATTGAAATTTGGAAAAATAACCCCGAATTGCGTAAGGAATGGGAAAGATTGAATCGTTGATACATTTCCTATTCAACCTGTATGATCTTATAAATCAAATTATTCCCAGAGTATCCGTCTTCTTTCGCTAAAAGTTCACATTTTACAGGCCACAAGCCTGGGATGAGGGGTTTCCAGGGTAGGCGTAGCTTTATACTTTGCCTGGATTCGAGTGTAGGAACGTTCAGTTCACCCATGGCCATAAAAACTTCTTCTTCAGTTTTGTATGCGATGCTGTCATTGACTCTGCCAGATACGCATTTGACGCTGGCGTCTTTAGAGGTGTTTAGTCCTTCATTTGATATTTCCAATGACAATCCTCCCTCCCCGTATTGAACCCCATAGTGATAAAGTGCGGGATCTGCAAGGGTTGTAAAGCTGCGCCCTCCTTCTTCTAAGCCTTCTGCTGTGATTGTTTTCACCTCTGAGATGTAAGCCAGAATGGCGCGCCAGGCTTCGATCCCAGTGTCTGTAATCTGAGACAAGTCAAAGCCTAGGTGCAGTTTTTCATTAAAAGTATGTAATGCTAAAACCATTGCGTCAGTCATTGCGACTGTGTAGTACTTTTTGGAGTCCAGATCCTTTCCCCCGATTTTGATTCCAACAATTTGAGGGAAGGGTATTCCTAAAGTTTTGGGTTTCCAAGTGGTCTCCAGATTGTCAAAAGCAAAAAATCCAGTGTCCCGAATGGGGACTATATTGGGAAGGTACATGATCTCAGTTATGATTTTCAGATCCGAGCCTCGTGCATTCCAAACTTTGACGGTCCATTCTTTTCCTGTAGCAAAGTTGTAGAGGTGAGGGAGAACATCGTGAGCATTCATGACGCTGAGAGGTCCCGCTGGGATTTTATCTCCTGTCAAAGAAAGTTCTTCGAACGCCAGATCTGTTCCCGCTGATTTTCTAAACGCTTTGACGGCAAGGTCGCCAAGTCCTGCGTGGTGTGAGTCTTCGAAATCTAGATCAATTTCTGATTTTCCTATAATGCGATTTGGATTTTCTCCAGTCATTTGGGCTAGTTTCTGATCTTCTTTTGCAATGATTTCGGAAATGACGGGATCTTCTTGAAGATCTGGAGAAACGGGGTGAAGCCGATAGCTTAGAAATTTTGAACGGTGTTTTTCTAGGTCAACATCGAAGTGGAGCTCTCCTAAAAAAGTACCCTTCGAGCCTGTTTCAACCACCGGGATTTCCCGGCCTTGATTTTTGACCATGACGGCTTTGCCCACTTTTTTATGGGTATGTCCGCTGATCACTCCATCAATTCCTGGGACGACTTTGGCAATCTCAGTATTTGTAAAAAAAAGATTATGAGAGACAACAAAGAGTACATCGACTTGAGGTCTTAAAATACGGGCTAATTGGATCGCAGTTTTAATCGGAGAAAGAGCAGCTAATGGTTTTATCAAATGGGTGTATAAAATTTCATTTGTTGTGAGTCCGATGAGGCCGATTTTTAGCTCCTGGCGTTCTAAAATTGCGTAGGGCGGGATTTGATTTTCAAACTCGGCTTTCCTTGGGTAATTTGTAAAATCAAAGTTTGCAGCGAGTACTGGAAAATGAGGGTTCGCATTTTTTACCGTGTCTAAAAGCCGATCTGGACCGCTGAAATAATCATGATTCCCCACTACTGTAGCGTCATATTTCATGGCGTCCAGTATGCGGAGCATATTAGCGCCTGTGTCGATATTGTAGTACCAGGTTCCCTCGGACCAATCCCCGGCATCGAGTGTGAGTTGGAGTGTGTGATTATTGCTTCGCAGTGTATTAAGTAGCGTCGAGAGCTTGGCTAGACCTCCTAGCCCAAACTCATCTCCTTTGGGCGGGTGGAGGTGGGAGTGTAGATCATTGGTGTGAAAGACGGTGAGCTCTATTGCTTGTGCGGAGCTTGAGAAAGCTAAAGCTGTTGTTAAAATTCCTAAAACCGACGCGAGATTTTTCCCCATAAGTCCCCCTGTTTCGTTTGCCAAAAAGGGTAACTAGAATTTTTTAGGATAGCAAGACGCAGCTTGCTAATGTGTCAGTTTCTTAAACTTCACTCGGTGGGGCTGAACTGCTTCAGGACCTAGGCGCTTTTTCTTGTCTTCTTCGTAGTCTTGAAAGTTTCCTTCGACTAAAACCACGCGGCTATCGCCTTCGAAAGCCAAAATATGGGTACAAATTCGATCCAAGAACCAACGATCATGGCTGATGACCATGGCGCATCCAGCAAAATTCAAAAGTGCTTCTTCTAAAGCGCGTAAAGTGTTGACGTCCAGATCATTGGTCGGTTCGTCTAGAAGAAGGAGGTTGCCGCCGGATTTTAAAATCTTAGCCAGGTGGACCCGGTTGCGTTCTCCGCCAGAGAGTGCTCCCACTTTTTTCTGTTGATCTGCTCCTGTGAAATTGAAGCGTGCGCAGTAAGCACGAGATTGTACTTCTCGATTACCGAGCAAAATCGTCTCATTTTTTCCATCTGAGATTTCTTCCCAAACTGTTTTTTCAGGATCTAAGACATCTCGGGATTGATCTACGTAAGAGAGTTTTACTGTATCTCCGACTCGCAGGGTGCCCCGGTCAGGTTTTTCTTGACCAGTGATCATTCGAAAGAGGGTTGTTTTTCCTGCTCCGTTGCCTCCAATAACACCCACAAGGCTTGCCGGTGGGATGTTAAACGAGAGTTCATCAAAAAGGACTTTGTCTCCAAAGGATTTTGAAATTTTATTCGACTCGATGACTAAATTGCCCAAGCGTGGACCGGGCGGGATATAGATTTCCATCTCTTCTATTTTATCAGCACGGTCTTCGGCCAAAAGCTTTTCATATGCGCCAATTCTGGCTTTGCTCTTGGCTTGTCTGGCTCTGGGGCTCATCCGCACCCACTCAAGCTCTCGTTCCAAAGTTTTTTGGCGCTTGGTCTCTTGTTTTTCTTCTAAGGCCAGGCGTTTTTGTTTTTGGTCCAACCAAGAAGAATAATTTCCTTCCCAGGGGATCCCATGTCCACGGTCTAATTCTAAAATCCAACCTGCAATATTGTCCAAGAAGTAGCGATCGTGAGTGACTGCGATCACAGTTCCCTGATAATCTTTCAAAAATTTCTCCAACCAAGCCACGGACTCTGCGTCCAAATGGTTGGTCGGTTCATCTAGAAGTAAAATATCCGGTTTTTGTAAAAGGAGGCGGCAAAGAGCAACCCGTCTTTTTTCTCCTCCGGAGAGGTTTCCGATGGCGGCTTCTGGAGCGGGGAGCCGCAAGGCGTCCATGGCAATGTCCAAAGTTCGGTCGAGATCCCATCCGTTGGCATGTTCTATTTTTTCTTGGACGTCGGCTTGTTCGGCCAAAAGTTTTTCCATTTTATCGGGATCTAAGTCTGGGTTGGAAAACTGAGCATTAATTTCTTCGAAGCGTTTGAGTGTCTGAACGATTTCGCCCAAGCCCTCTTGCACGTTTTCTTTGACGGATTTTTTTTCATCTAAAATGGGTTCTTGCTGTAGAAAACCCACAGAAATTTTATCTCCGGGTCGGGCTTCTCCGTTGAAATTTTTCTCCACCCCAGCCATGATTTTGAGAAGGGTGGACTTGCCTGAGCCGTTCAGACCCAAAACACCAATCTTAGCTCCATAATAAAAGGAGAGGTAAATATCGCGCAAAACCTGTTTATTAGGAGGATAGGTTTTCCCCACACCCTGCATGGTAAAAGCAAATTTCTGTGACATCGTGGGTGGGGTTATAGCCTATTCTTGAACCCGTGTCAGGTGATAAAGCAAAGGGCCAGCGGGGCACCCAATTTCCCAACGTTTCGTCGAAGGATCCAGGAGGAGGGTCCCATTTTCGCATTGAGTGAGGTCAAAGGAGCTGACATCTCCTTCATTAAACCTCCTGGCACGAGTGTCCATAAGCGTGTAGAGGACTTCGGATTCGAACCAGACCAAGCCCCCTTCTTCTTTCCGGGTTTCGGCCTTGGGTCCAATCCAATAGACTTCGAGTTTGGATTTATCTACAGCGTTTTGATTCAAGTAGATCCCGGCTGTTGCTTTAGAGAGCTTGTCAAAATCGAGCGCGTTAGATTTAGCCTGGATCTGCCTGCCCGAGGACATTTTCAGTGTTCCTTCACCTGCTTTGAGTTCGAGTTCAGCTCCTTGTGAGGCGTCCACAAACTTTCCCTGGTATGCGCGCGGAACCATCCCGCTGCAAGCAGAGGCGAATATACATACACTGAAGATAAAAAATAATTTCAATTGATTCATACAATCTCCTTCTTTTAGGCTAAAATCTGACCACTAAAATTTCATCCGGTGTATAACCACCGTTCTTCCATCTTCCTGGATTTCTAGTTCAACTATTCCACCCGAATTGTTTTGTTTCGAAAGGATGGGAACCAAAAAGCTTAGAGTCTGGTTCTGTAATAGAGGATTTAGAAATTGAGGGTTGGGTCCTAGTACTGCAAAATTTGCGCTCGAATCACCCAATACGCGAGCTTTGAGCTGGAGTCCTTTGAGAAGCAAACGGGAGTTGATGTTTCGAATCACATACTCTGCTCGGAGCGTTCCCGCTTTTCTGAGACTGGATAGATCCGTCGTCAAGGTGACCTTATAATCGTTTAGGATCGGCACTTGTCCGGACCGGTCAAATGCCCCTACACGACGGCCTGTGCCTTCGAACCCTTCTAGTGCGAGAGGAAGTTCTACAGAGGAATTTGATTTTCTCGCAATGACAGTAAAGGTCACTTCGCGCACTTCTCCTGGATTGAGAATTCCGATCTGCAGATTGGGCTGTGTGATTTCGATTGTTTCTGGATCAGATTTTAATCGCAAACTAAACCCAGCATCCGTCTGCACTGTGGATTGGTTTTTTATTTT
>JAHFAB010000333.1 GCA_023250795.1 Bacteriovoracaceae bacterium | reverse complement strand
AAGCTTCGCGATTTTACTCATTTATATAAGTTGACACAATTAAACATATGTGTCAACTTATGAAAAAGCACCCACTCATCTCTAACGGCAATTGTTTATATCGCCGAGTATAGCCTACTTCTTCTCGCCTTTTCCTCGTGATGAAGTCTGGAGCATAAAGCCAAAAATGAGCTCTGAGGTTTTTTGCTTTCCCCAATCTAGTTGGAAGCTCTTGATTAAGTAATTCGAATACAGCCAGAACTGCAATTCACTTCCAAAACCTACTTTGACACCTGCACCATAGGTATACCCTTTTTGTACCGTAAAAGTACCAACCGTTTTCTTCAGATAATAACTTCCAATGGGAGTAAACATGAAATGAAAACTGTTCAAGTCAATAATGTTATAATTCAGTTCCAACATGAGTTTAGGAATGTTCGCAGGATCCATGTTCAAAACCGACTGAGATGTAGAACTCAAATAGGCTTCCTTGGCATACCCGCCTAAAAAACTGACCCCCACTCTTCCAAAATCAGACCAAAAGCCCGCATAGTATGCAAAGGTATTTCCTGCATGATTGTTCAAAGACACATCAGTAGGAGGAAGATAGCGGTTAGAATCAATTTCACCGCGCAAAACAATCTCAAACCTTTTGCTCGTTCGAAATCCCAGCTCTGGGCTAAAACGATAACTCATGTCTGAAGCTAATCGAGCCACAGCGCCCGTAGTATCAGTAGCAGTAATAGCGGCATAGTAGGCTCCACCGGCCAAATTAATCCGCATTCCGATTTTACAAAATCCAAGACTGGATGTTAAAAAAACAAATAGTGTGATGAGTAAATTTCGCAGCATAAAGTGGATTATATTCCTAGCTCTAATAGCTTAAGCCTTTTAATTCGATCCCGCAATTCTGCTGCATGCTCAAACTGCATTAGACGCGCTGCGTTTTTCATCTCTTCTTCCATTTTTACAATGATCTGACCCAACTGATCTAGTGAAGTAAAATAATCTCCTGCAAGTTCGCGCACTTCTTCGTCCACTTGGTTCCAAACACTTTTTCCATGCCCTGAACCAGCCCCAGTGCGAAGTACTTTTTTGGCCAATTCTGACTTCTTTTCACTGGCGCCCCACGTCCCACTCCCTGTTTTTGATGCGTCGTCTCCTTGCGAAGAAAAATGTTCCGGAATAGCCTTTTGTATGCTCTTCGGAGTAATTCCATGCGTTTTATTATACTCTTCTTGTATAGCACGCCTTCTGTTTGTCTCTCGGATGGCTTTTTCCATACTCACAGTCACTTTATCTCCATAGAGAATGACAAACCCCTCCGAGTTTCGCGCTGCTCTCCCAATAGTTTGTATCAACGACCGTTCACTTCTCAAAAATCCCTCTTTATCCGCATCCAAAATCGCAACTAACGAGACTTCAGGGAGATCCAGTCCCTCTCGCAAAAGGTTGATTCCTATCAAAACATCAAAAGTCCCAAGCCTGAGCTCCCTTAAGATCTCGATTCTCTCCAGAGTTTCAATATCTGAGTGCAGGTATTTTACCAATATGCCTTTAGAATCATAATAATGAGTCAGCTCTTCGGCCAATTTTTTTGTCAAAGTTGTGACTAGAACTCTCTCTTTTCTCTCAACTCTCTTTCTTATTTCAACGAGCAAATCATCCACCTGAGTTTGAGCTGGGCGAACTTCGACTTTTGGATCTACCAATCCCGTTGGCCTGATCACTTGCTCGACCACTTCTCCCTTCGTCTTCTCTAGCTCATAGTTTCCAGGCGTAGCAGAGACATAGAACGTCTGAGCCAGAGAGTTTTCCCACTCTTCGAAATTAAGTGGCCGATTATCTAACGCCGAAGGCAGGCGAAATCCGTGCTCTACTAAAGTCATCTTTCTAGAGCGATCGCCACGGTACATCCCACCAATCTGAGGGACAGAAACATGGCTCTCGTCCACAATCAAAAGCCAGTCTTTCGGAAAGTATTCTAATAAAGTAGGTGGAGCTTCTCCTGATTTTCGACCCGTCAGGTGCCGAGAATAATTTTCTATCCCCTGACAAAATCCGAGCTCCTCCATCATCTCTAGATCAAACAAAGTTCTCTGAGTTAACCTCTGCGCTTCTACGATTTTTCCTAATGCATTGAGTTCTTGGAGTCTTTCTCGAAGCTCAATTCTGATAGAATTGATCGCCTTCAAACGATTTTCTAACGTCGTCACATAATGACTCGCAGGATAAAGAGTCACTCTCGGAATTTTTTGGATCCTCACCCCACGAAGTGGATCAAACTCAGAGATACTTTCGATCTCATCTCCAAAAAGCTCAATCCGAATGGCCCGCTCTTCTTCATAGGCTGGATAAACTTCGACCACATCTCCACGCACTCTAAACGTCCCTCGATGAAAATCTACATCATTTCTGCGGTACTGAATTTCCACCAACTTTTTTAAAAGCTCTTGCCGTTTGATCTCCTTTCCCGTTTCAAGATAAACAAGTAAGCCTTCATAGGCTTCAGGAGAACCCAAACCATAAATACAAGAGATCGACGAAACAATAATCACATCGTTTCTCTCTAAGAGTGAACGAGTGGCAGAGTGCCTCAGTTTGTCTATCTCGTCGTTAATTTGAGAATCTTTCTCTATATAAGTATCTGTAGAGGGAATATAAGCCTCGGGCTGATAGTAATCGTAGTAGCTGACAAAATACTCGACTGCATTTTCTGGAAAATACTCTCGAAACTCAGAAAAAAGCTGAGCAGCCAAAGTTTTATTATGAGAAAGAACGAGTGTGGGACGGTTCAGATGGGCCACCACATTGGCCATGGTAAAAGTTTTCCCTGAACCTGTGACACCCAATAAAACTTGAGATTTTTTCCCGTCTTCTAAACCCTGGCAAAGGGCTTTGATTGCATCAGGCTGATCTCCAGTGGGTAAATAAGGACTATGTAGTTTAAACTTTCGATCTGAAAAAAGAGGCATTTCTTATCGATACTCCCAAGTCGTGCCATTAGGGCCATCTTTGATGAGAACATTTTTCGATTCGAGCTCTTTACGAATACGATCGGATTCGGCAAAGTTTTTAGCTCTCCGCGCTTCTTCGCGAGCTTGGATCGCTTGCAAGATCTCAGCCTCACTCAAAGAAGTACTACCGCGCATAGCAGCGATTTCTTTTAAAATCTTCTCTGGATCTGACTGGCCAATGCCCAGCACCCCACCGATATCCTCTTCCATCACTCGGATCAGTTCTGACGCCCCCAAAACACAGGCAGGAGTTGCAC
>JAHFAB010000332.1 GCA_023250795.1 Bacteriovoracaceae bacterium | reverse complement strand
CACGAATAAGCTTCACTTTGGGTTGAATCAGCCCCACCAACTCAGCCACAAGACTAGATTTGACCGTCTCAAGAGATGCGGGAGGTTTGAAATGTTCGCTAAAATCTTCGACTAAAATATCTCGCAATCGTATTGAAGATGCTTTCCGAATATGCTCACCGTTTAACCACAAGAGTTTTTCGCTATTAAAAACCCCAGAGCTTTTCTGTACATGATCAAACGAAAAAAACTCGATCATCTCTTGAATCGAAAAAATCTCCTGATCTCCATGACTCCAGCCCAGACGAGCCAAGAAATTAAGAAGTGCCTCGGGTAAATATCCTTCTGCCCGATAGACATTCGCTGAAACTGCTCCATGACGTTTAGAAAGTTTCTTTTTATCTGCGCCCAAGATCATCGGCAAATGGGCAAATTCTGGAACTGGGTAATCAAAAAATCGATAAAGATGCAGCTGTTTTGGCGTATTATTAATATGATCATCCCCTCGAATAATATGAGTCATCTCTGAGTGCACATCATCAACCACCACAGAAAGATTATAGGTCGGAGCTCCATTGGAGCGAATCAAAACGAAATCATCCAAATCAGCATTCTCAAACCGAATGGGTCCCCGGATCAAATCGTTAAACTCGACATGGCCATCGAGTGGGATTTTAGCTCGAATCACCTTTGGAACTCCATGCTGAGGTGAGCTTTTCTTCTCCCGACATCTGCGATCATATTGAGGCTTTTTCCCCTCTGCAGTAGCCTTTACCCTCATCGCTTCTACTTCTGCCTCAGTGCAATCGCAATAATACGCATGACCTTGACTGACCAGTTCCTCCGCTTTTTGACGATAGATCTCCAATCTCTGACTTTGACTGATAGGCTCCTCATCCCAAGTCAATCCCAACCATTTCATCGAAGTTAAAATGTCGTTTGTATAACTCACTTCAGAGCGCTCTAAATCAGTATCTTCAATTCGAAGTAAAAATTTTCCACCTAAACTCTTGGCAAAATGCTTGGCATAAAGCCAATTAAACAGTGCAGTTCTTACACCTCCAATATGTAAAAACCCTGTGGGAGAAGGAGCAAAACGAGTGCGGACTGGCCTATTTTCTAGATTTTGCATGTTCTTCTTATAACGTAAAACAACGCTAAGCTCTAGGAATAAGCTAAGGATTTGTTTTTTTTATTTTACTTTATTTTACTTAAGTAAGTCCTTTCAAAATACGCTGAAGGGGATCGACAGGATGTCGATACCAAGACTCACGGATGAGTACTGCGTATTTTGAAAGGACTTACTTAAATAAAATAAAGTAAAATAAAAAAAAATCCTTAGCTTATTCCTAAAGCTTAACGACTTGCGTGTGTTTGCTCTGCTGCGAGCCTTGCCTGAAGTCTTGCCTGATAATAACTCTCTAAAGAGCGCAAATCTTTTTCTGTCATTTTGGGCAACCCTTTGACTTTGGGATGCGCCTTCAGAAAAACCTGTACTGCAGCTTTGTTCTGGCTCCCATAATGACAGGCCATACAGCTTTGGATAAATATTTTTTCTCCTCGAATCGCAGCTGGATCTGTCCTCTTTTTCAAAAAATACTCACTATAGAGTTCCTTGTAATTTGTAAATTCAACTTGAGTGAGGTGCTTCAAAAAATAACTCTCTAACGGTAGATTCTCTTGCATCACCTTCGACCTCGAAGTCCATGGAATAACAGAATCCAGTGAACTCAAATCTTTTTTGAATGCTATCAGAACAGGATACTTGACCGTCAAAGCCCTGGGGATCAGCGCCTGTAAGCCCGATTCGTTTTTCAAAATCACTAAATCAATTTGTGCTTTGTTTTCTGTGGATAAAGTGCTCAATGCAGATTCCAGCAAGCTAGAAAGCAGAACACCCCTCCACTGGGTCAGCTCTCCACTCCCGGGATCTCTCTCTCTCGAAGCCGTTTGTTTGAATGCACGAATCTCGTCACCATTCCAAGTTTTTAGAACCTGGGCTTGGCCGGCATGTCTCCAAAAAGCCTGAAACCCCACATCCGCCAGACTCACCTGACTCAAAACACACCCCACTAAAATACACGTCACATGCTGCTTTTTCATGAAGCCCCCGATTTCACCAAGTCTTATCCTCACTGTCAAGGAGTTCCCACATCACACGAGCACCCAACCAGAAACCCAAGTAAATTTAGATAGTTAGATGATCCAGAATTGTTCGTTGAACCCATCCCCCGATTGTGTTATCTAATGATCTCAATTTTACGGACACTCAAAAAGTGGGCCATAAGCCCGCTTTTTTTTTGGCCTAAGGATTTGACCTGAGGAAATGAAAGCCCATGTTAGACGCACAAGATGCACTTATACAAAAGATCGCCCCTCTGATTTCCCCGTTGGGATATGAGATTGTGCATCTGGAGGTCCTAAATCAAAAACAAAAAATCCTCAGAATCTATATTGAAACAACGGAAACAGTGCCAAAAACCGGTATAGAAGATTGCACCAAGGTCGCTCGAGCACTCGATCTCCCTCTGGAACAAATGCCTGAGATAGAGCAGCTCTTTCACGGGTCTTACGAACTCGAAGTCTCATCTCCTGGACTCGACCGCCCCCTCCGACAACCCAAAGATTTTGAGCGCTTTAGCGGGAACCCTGTCCGCATCCATGTGTTTCGTCCTCTCACCGCCGAAGAACTAGAAAACAATCCTTACCAAATAAAGAATCCTAAGCAGAAAAATTTTTCAGGTGTACTCAGAGGTGTCCAGAATACGAACCAGAATACAAAAGTGATTCTAGACACTTCTCCGAACACCTCTAAAGATCATTCAAAAGATGAAGTGAAAATACCACTCTCACTCATCACAAAAGCTAATTTGGAACCCAAGTTTGAATTTAATCAGGAAAGCGAGAAAAAATCATGAATGCTACAGAACTCACAAGAGTCATCGAATCTATCGGAAAAGACCGAGGAATTAAAAAAGAAATTATTATTAGCGCACTGGAGCAAGCCATCTTAATGGCGGCACAGAAAAAATATGGAATGAATGCAGTCTTAGAAGCCCATTACAACTCAGAGTCTGGAGATATTGACTTATTTCAATTCAAAAAAGTAGTGGAGAGCGAACCCGAAATGTTGGAAGAGTCCGAAGAAATTTTGATCGAAGAGGCCAGAAAATTAGATCCTGAGGCAGTCATCGGAGATGAATTGGGAATTCGAGTAGAGGCCCCAGATTTTGGACGAATTGATGCTCAAACCGCTAAACAAGTCATTTTCCAA
>JAHFAB010000331.1 GCA_023250795.1 Bacteriovoracaceae bacterium | reverse complement strand
CTTTCAAATTCTATTTTTTGAGAATCTGTCAAAACAGAATAACAAAGTTCCTTAGTTTCTTGATGTGTAAGAGCTTCTGCCTTAACTTTGACCATTCTTCCTTGGATTCTAAATTCGGGGGGAACACCCACCGTAACGTGCAAATCCGAGGCATCTTGATCGATCATTGTTTTTAATAATGCAGGCAAAGTAATTTTTGACATCTCTAATTCTCCATTGTACTCGTTAATGCCTCTTGTAAGCTGGTTTTCCCTTCAATCACTTTAGTAAGTGCTGACATCCTCAAAGTTTTCAACCCATCTTGAATAGCTTGTTGTTTAAGTTCCATCACGCTGGCACCTTTGAGCACCATTTCCTTTAGAGTTTTTGTAAAATCCAAAACTTCATAGATTGCAACTCGCCCTTTGTATCCAGTTTGATTACAATCTTTACATCCTTTTCCATGAAGTGGTTTTACTTTTTCAGCTAAGTCTTTTAAAATTCCAAGTTCTATGAGCTTAGGAACTGGCACCACTTGCTCTGTTTTACATTTTTGGCAAATCGTTCTCAGTAATCTCTGTGCAACAATTATGTTCAAAGAAGCGACCACTAGAAATGGCTCAAGTCCCATATTCATAAGTCTCATAATGGTACTCGCTGAGTCATTCGTGTGCAAAGTCGATAACACTAAATGACCCGTTAGAGCTGCCTGAACCGCGACTTCAGCTGTCTCATAATCTCTCACTTCTCCGACTATTATAATATCTCGATCTTGTCTCAAAAGAGAACGCAAAACGCTTGCAAAAGTAAGTCCAATTTCCTTGTGAATTTGGACTTGATTAATGCCTTCTAAATTATATTCAACTGGATCTTCAGCGGTCGAAATATTGTCTGAAACTTGATTGAGCTCTGTAATGGCTGAGTACAGAGTTGTAGTTTTTCCACTCCCTGTAGGACCCGTAACCAGAACCATTCCATTCGCCGAATAAATGCCTTTTTTAAACAGCTCAAGCTGACTTGTTTCAAATCCTAATTTTTTCAGATCAAGCTGTAGATTTTTTTTGCTCAAAATACGTAAAACAACCTTTTCTCCAAAGAGTGTGGGCATCGTATTGACACGAAAATCAATCTCTACTCCACCTGACTTGAGCTTAATACGACCATCTTGTGGAATTCTTGACTCAGCAATATCCATTCTGGACATAATTTTTAGACGAGCTACAACCGCACGCTTCATTTCCAAAGGAACATCGGTCATGTCATGCAAAACTCCATCAATCCGCATTCTCACTCGAAATCTTTTTTCGTAGGGTTCAACATGAATATCGCTGGCCATTCTCGCAATAGCCTCACTCAGTATGCTGTTTACGAGAGAAATAACAGGAGCATCTTGTTCAGTGCTTGAGGGATCAATTTCGTGAACCTGAACTAACTCGAACTCGACTCCACCCCCACCTTCCTTTCCCCTCTCCACTTGCATGTCTTTTCGAATGGATTTGATTGCTTCACCTATGGCAGCAGTGGAGCCATAAACCTTAGTAAATGCCGTGTCAAATGCCGAATAAGTTGTTAATACTGCTTCTACATTTTGTTTAATTTGAAACTTAAGATCATCCATTTTTCCTAGCTGTGTAGGGTCACAAACAGCAACAACAAGCGTGCCTCGATTAGATTGGATCGGTAGAGCTTGACATTTTCTAGCCAGTTCAGCGGGTACAAGTTGTACGACCTCCGGACTGATTTCGTATTTCGCCAAATTAATCGAAGGAAGACCATATTTTTGACTCAAAAAATAAAGTAACTTTGTCTCGGAAATAGCTTTTCCGTCGATCAAAGTACGAATGCAGCTCATACCTTTATTCGCGGCAGTAATAGCCTCTTCGTATAGTCTCTGTGTAATAAACTTATCTTTGAGTAATAGTTCGGCAAGTTGTTTTGACATGGCTCCCCATCCTTAGGGTGCTTTTGTGAAACGATCTGTATCTTTAGTCTGAAAGACGTAAAAGCAGATGTCAAGTAAACGAGTCAATGATAGTTTATCTTTTATGCCTTCGATAGTAGCCAGAGCTAAAAAGAGAAATTATTTTGACACTGATTGGAGTATTTTTAAAATTCCTTTATTTTTAGCCATTTTGGTTTATGCTCAAGGGCGTTTTCAATATCTTGCAACCCGCCCACTCGAAATTCCACGATCTGAAATCCAAAAACCCAATCCCCATTTGTTTAGAGCTCTTACTGTTGGAAACACTCAGGTGGGAGTAGACTGGCTCCTCGTTCGATTTTTGGCACAAAGCAGCTATATCAAGAGCAAGTCAGGAGAAAACACACCTGCTTACTTCGATTTGGATTTGGCGACCGAATTAGATCCTGGTTTTTTTGAACTTTACACAGGGGGCGCCAATTTGTTGGCAGTAGTCCTCAATGATAAATCAGGTGCCAAGGAGCTCCTCATCAAGGCAGATCGGTTCAGAAAAAATGAACTACCCAATTATCCAGAAGAGTTTAGAAAAAACTACTGGGCTAGAGCTTGGAATATTCCTGTTCTCTTGGGATATGTCTATCTCTTCGAATTCGAAGATCTTCCTCATGCATCCATCGCTTTTCAAGAGGCTGCAATGCTTACGGGAGCTCCAGAATACCTCACTCATCTAAGCGAAAGATTGAAAAAACCGGGGGGAGAATACGAAGTCGGTATGCGACTCCTCGGCTTCATGATGGGAAACGCTCCTAATGAAACTGCTCGTGAAGAACTAGAAATGAAAAAAAAATCTTTGTTTATTGGACAGTTTCTGTTTCAGCTAAATGATTCGTTTAGAAGCTATTTGAAATCTATAAAAGAATACCGTTCGCAGCTAAGTATTACGCCTGGGAAAATGGAAAAATATTTAACTCATTTTTTGAAAGAATCTGGCTATTCAGTCCAAGACCCTTGGGGTGGGAAACTCTTTTTGGATGTAAACTCGCAGATTGCCTCGACCACTCCGCATAGAAAAGTGTTTGGGTTAGAGTGAGCCTTTTTCAATATCATTTTTGTACAAATCCACGAATTCTTGGGATGGTTTCATGACAATCAGTTGGAGGATAATTGATAAATTCCATGAGTTCAAGTCTTTGTTTTACACTTGCGCCAGCACCTAACTGAGAAACCAAATCGATAGAGTAAAACTCAGTGTTGTTCCGGTCGATTTTTTTATCATTTATTATCCCTGCGAGTTGAACGTTCATTTCTTGGATTTCACTAATGCAAAGGGGTAAACTCTTACTCCCTCTAAAAGAA
>JAHFAB010000330.1 GCA_023250795.1 Bacteriovoracaceae bacterium | reverse complement strand
TTTAAGATCAGACTGATATGCTCTGAGCGTATGGGGGCTAGAGTTTTTCTGATTTTTTAAATAATCAATGTACTTGCACACCCATAACTCTGCTTGTTTTTTATTCAAGGATTCAGGATCTATGGTAAAGAGCCGTATGTCAACTCAAACACCCGTTCATATTGTGGGCGGGGGCCTAGCCGGAAGTGAAGCCGCCTATTTCCTAGCAGAAAGAAATATATCGGTGGTTCTTCATGAAATGCGCCCCACCAAAATGACCGAAGCGCACAAAACTGAACGCTTTGCAGAACTGGTATGCAGCAATTCTTTCAAATCTCAATCCCCAAGTTCAGCACCAGGGATGCTCAAAGCAGAAATGAACTGTATAGGATCCCTTATCCTAAAAGAGGCCTCGAAAGCTGCAGTTCCGGGGGGGGAAGCTTTGGCTGTCGATCGGGAGATTTTTTCTGATCATGTCAGTCGCTCTCTCAAGAGTCATCGAAATATCACTTTTGTTTCAGGGGAAATTACAGAGCCTTTTGCTCATGGCATTACTCTTCTTGCAACTGGACCTTTGACATCCGATGCACTCACACTATGGCTTGAAAAAGCAACAGACGCTCACGACCTCTATTTTTACGACGCCATTGCTCCTATCATCGACTCAACAACCATTGATCGATCCAGAGCATTTCTTGCCAATCGCTATGACAAAGGTGGTGAAGAAGCCTATTTGAACTGCACTCTCGATGAAAAAGAATATGCAGATTTTATTGAAGCTCTTTTATTGGCAGAAAAAGTCCCACCCAAGTTTTTTGAAAAGGAGATTTTTTTCCAAGGATGCCAACCCATTGAAGCAATTGCTGCCACTGGGAAGGACACATTAAGGTTTGGTCCCATGAAACCCGTTGGATTAGTAGATCCAAATACGGGTCATCGCCCTTATGCCGTTGTTCAACTTCGGCCTGAAAATCTAGGAAAATCTGCGTATAATATGGTTGGGTTTCAAACTAAACTCAAATACGGAGAGCAATCAAAAGTTTTTAGGAAAATTCCTGCTTTAGCTCATGCTGAATTTATCAGACTTGGCTCCATACACAGAAACACCTATGTCTGTGGTCCAAAAGTGTTGAGAGCAAACCTCTCTCTCAAAGGACATCCACAAGTTTTTTTAGCGGGGCAAATTACAGGCGTAGAAGGTTATCTGGAGTCAGCAGCCTGTGGACTTCTCTCTGCTCTCTTTATTTGGCAAAAATTAATGGGAAAAGAACATAGACCTCCTCCCATCAATACAGCTCTGGGTTCACTTCTCAAACATATTACTGGAAGTAATCCTGAGCATTATCAGCCTTCTTCGATTCATTTTGGTCTATTTGATTCAGGTTATTTCGAAGGAATGTCCTCATTAAAAAAAGATCAAATTCGAGAAACCATGTCTATTCAGACCATTCAGAATTTTAATTCCTGGTGGGAAAAAACGGTTTAAAAACCATATCCGGCACCAACCGACACTGTGGTTGAACTAATTTTTACACCTAAGATCTCAAGTTTAAAGTTGGATAGGTCCATGCTGAATGACAGGGGATGCAGATTTTGCAATGGATGAAGATATGAAACTCCCACCGCCAACTCATGATTTGCCAAATTGAGAAGACTTAGCTGAGTTGATACGGGAGAAAATTTGATATAGCCTAAAGCCATATCGCCATTTTTTAATTGTTTTCTAAGAGTTGGAAAAAGCTGTGGACCCATCATATTCTTAAATCCAAAAGCATTGCTAGTAACAAAAGTTGTCACATAATACCATCCCACCAGAATACTAAACCTCCAGGGTTCTTCGATCTTCGGTAAAACACAGCCTACCCTCAAGTTAACTCCCAAAAATCTTTCTGTCGTTTTGGGAGTTTGTGAGATGGGTAAGAGTGTAAAAAATACACTTCCTCCGATATCCCACCTCTGCGAAAACAAAGAGTGCAGATAATTAATTTTTGCTGTCAAAGAAATCGCTGAATAATCGATGGAGGGAACATCCGTTCGCACTTCTTGATAACTGATATAAGAAAGACTCAGTCCAGGAGTGAAAGAATAGCGCTGGGTAGGCTTTTCACTTGATCCTTGTCGAAGAACCTCCCAGTTTTCAATACTGATAAGAATTTTTTCCTTTTCCACTTCTCCCAGAGGACCCACTGCCGTCAACACCAGTACTCCTGACTTGTTTGTTAAAGAAACATCGAACCTAAACGAGCTTTGCCCAGACCCTCCACGATTGAGAAGTATTTTTTTGTTATTCCAAACCAAATTCCAATCTTTTCTCGTGTACTGTCCCTCGAGAGAAACTGAAACCCGAAAACGATCAGTAAAGGGTTCGATTTTGACGGGGGGGGTCTCTGTCTTCCACTTTAACTCAGAAATATTTCCTTTAGATTTGTCAAAAGTCATTTTTGCTTGGTACGAAGCAGCAAGGCCCGTCTGTATAAAAGTACTCACAAAAACAACTACAAAAACCAACCGTTTTATTATTGGTAACATAATAGAATGATACATCAAAATAGAATGCTGACTACACCATAAAGTTTCTGCTAGACTGAAAACCATGTCATCAGAAGAAAAATTTGACCCGAAAACTCAACGTTCAAGAAGGCAACATGAAAGAGCCCATGTTCTAAACCGCCTCAAGGGAGTTTTTCTTCGCTGTTCTCAATTTACTCATCCAGAAGTACGAGTAGTTAATATTTCTGAAACAGGACTAGGAATTGAGAATAAATACCTCACCCCCCCGATCAAGGCTCTCAAAACAATCAACGCACAGCTTCTTGTAGGAAAAACAATCTCTTCTATCAGTCTAAAATTAGTCCGAATTCATGGAGATATTGCAGGATTTGAATTCATACACCCCAACGCCCTTTTACAAGCAGCAATTCGGGTTTATTTTGATGCCGAGCTCGTTGGAGCAAACCTCAAGCCGACTGGAACAGATCAATCCACAAACACTTCCCCCACTCTGATTTATAAAGACAAAAAATCTAATGCACTGAGTCTAGAAATCAGACAAAATAGAATTCATAAAATAAAAATTGAACTCTTTGGAAATCTAATTGAATGGCAAGAGGGAAAAGAATTTCTCCAAGCGCTTGGGCCTTTTTTGAGAAAACAGCTGATACAAATGATTCAAAATACTGAAGCATTGGAACAGATCTACAAAAAACAACTGAAAAAAATATTGTTGGGAATCAAGGACACACAATGAGCACTCCTGCACCTAAGCTTAAAAAACTCAAAGC
>JAHFAB010000013.1:4344-12920 GCA_023250795.1 Bacteriovoracaceae bacterium | reverse complement strand
AAAATAAATCCGCCTCATTATTTCAATACTGTAGGAGTCCATTAGAAAATGAATAATAAAGCACTTACTCTTTCGTTGTTTTTTTCTTTCGTTGCAATTTATTTTGTTTATTCCTATGTGAATAGCATAGAGGATGACGCAAAAAAGAAATATGGAACTTCTGTTTTGGTGGTGAAAGCAAGTAAAGACATCAAAGAGCAAGAAACGATTAACGACACTATGTTTAAGCTTGAGCTCATACCTAAACGTTTTTTAGAGCCAGCTGCTGTTTCATTTGAAGAAATAAACAAAAACGATGAAAAGCCACGTGATCTAAAGTATTTGGTAGGTACGGTTGCCATTGTTCCAATTCGTGCTGGGGAACAAATCACTCTTAATAAAATTACTGAGCCCAATGTGAGAACGGGTCTTGCTCCTCAAATAACACCAGGTAGAAGAGCTGTGTCTATCCCAGTGACAGAAATGACTGGAGTTTCAAAACTTGTAAAACCAGGTGATCGCGTGGATCTTATCGGTGTGCTTGATCGTGGTGGCGGAAAAGAAAACCGTATTGTCAAAACTCTTTTACAAGATGTGGTGATTTTATCAGTTGGAAAAAACGTTTCTAATAATATTGCAAGAATAGTAGAACAAGATCCGTTTGGTGGAAAAGAAAAAATTAAACCACTGACAGAAGATATTACTTTTACTAGTGTTACCGTAGAAGTAGAGCCACCTCAAGCTCAAGTTTTAGCCCTCATTTTGGCAGGTGGAGAAAATACGATCATTATTTCACTGAGAAATAATGATGATACAGAAAGAGTTGGGATGGGAACAATGGGATTAGAGGATGTTTTGGGTGGAGAATATTCTCGAAATCCGAGAGGGCCGGCATCACGAAAATGAATATAAAGAATTTTTTTTTATATTACTTTATTTGTTTGAGTTTAGTCGGTTTTTCCAATGGACTCGCTGATGATGGGGAGCCCGTACCTAAACGAACAAAGTATCATCGGTCCAAATACACTCGAGACGAGTCTGAGATTAAGGCAGATAAGAGAAATATATTATTAACGACTGGAGAAGACAAACCAGTAGACCTAGATTTTGAGATTTCGATAGAAAAAACAGGTGAAGGTTTCTTCAAGGGTATTTCGGTTGGAAATCGCCAAACTGTTTCTTACGATATCGTAAAAATTGGAGACAAGAAACAAATCATATTTAAACCCCTCAAAGCTGGGGAAACCACTGTGACCGTGAGAGATCTCGATGGAAATATACGGCTTATTTTTAAAGTAATCGTGACAGGTTCAAATTTGTTAAGGCGAGCAAGTGAAGTTCGGGGGTTACTAAGAGATATCGAAGGAATTGAAATAAAGATTGTGGGCCAAAAAATTGTAATCGACGGAGAAGTTTTAGTTCCCGCTGACTATGGACGTCTTCTCTCGGTAAGCATGGATAGAATGTATTCGGACTTAATTTTAAACTTGACCACAATCTCTCCTTTAGCAATGCAGGCATTAAGTAAAAAAATCCAAGAAGATATTAATACTTTTGCTCCAAACGTGAGAACTAGGGTGGTGAATGGGCAGATTCTTTTAGAGGGGACTGTGGAAAATTCGGATCAAAATATACACGCAAGAGAAATTGCTACAATTTATCTGCCTGAAGTAAGGCCGGTTCATCCTATTATAGCAAAGGATCAAGCTAATGCCCAAGTGCTAACTAGAAGTTTAATAAAAAATCTTATAATAATTAATCCGGCTCCTCCAAAAAAACAAGAAAAACTCGTACGAGTGACTGTTCATTTTGTGGAGTTAGGAAAAGATTTTAACCGTTTTTTTGGTTTCAAGTGGGAACCCGGAATAACTGAACAGGCCAATATTAATTTTGGTAAAAGTTCAGAAGGAGCTCCAGCGGTCAGTGGGACAACTTTTCAGGCTACTATTGCATCGCTTTTTCCTGTGCTAAAGACAGCGCAAGATGCAGGATATGCCAGGGTTTTGAAAACAGGAACAGTAATTGTAAGGAGTGGACAGCCCGCTAGTCTGAATGAGACTACGGAAATTCCATTTGTACAGATTGGGGCTAACGGACAAGGAATTCCATCTGTAAAAAATGTAGGTCTTAAAGTTGCTGTGACTCCTCTTATTTTAGGACAAAGCGAAGACATTCAGTTGGATCTCAATCTCAATCAAGTTACGGAGCTACAAAGGGGTTCTTCAGGAGGGCCGCCAATAGTTTCTAATCATGAAGTTCAAACAAAGCTCTATGTAAAATCTAAAGAGAGCGCAGCTGTGGCAGGTGTAGTGGCTAGCAGTACTGGGACAGACTTTAATAAACAAGATCCTAATAATGGAGTTTTTACTGGTGATACCAAACCTTTGTTTTCACTTCTTCATTCTAAAAACTATAAAAAGAAAAAATCACAATTTGTTATATTTGTTACTCCAGAAATAATAGAGAATGCTTCGGATGGCACAGAAGATCTGAAGAAAAATTTCAGGGTAAAGGTGAAATAAAATGGCTGGGCACATTATATCTATTTTAGGGGGAAAGGGAGGTGTCGGGAAAAGCATTTTTACAGCCAATTTTGCTATTTCTTATTTACAAGAGTTTAAACAAAGACCATTGATTTTAGATCTGGACGTCAATAGCTTGGGAGATCAAAATATTATTTTGGGACAAAATCCATCAAAAAGTATTGTAGATATTTCTAAATTACAAGGTGTTCCGATGGATCAGAAAACGCTCAACCCATTTTTAGTTAACTCTCCCGTGGGCTATAGTTATATTGGGGCGCCCAGAGATGCTATTCTCGCAAAAGACTTAGATGTAGAAGGGGTAGGGAAGTTTCTCAAGGGTATCACTAATCTGTTTAACATCGTAGTGGTTGATTGTGGAAGTGCAATGGAGCCTCACATTATGAAAGTACTAGAGTACTCCACTCTTATCTTTGTTGTGACTTGTGCTGACGTGATAGTGATTAATCAAACAAAAAGAGTGTTAGCAAAAATTCAGGAATTGCTATTCCCTCCTGAAATGGTTCAAATTATTTTAAATAGATATTCTGCTTCAAATTTAATTACTCCACAAGTGATTCAAAAAAATCTAGGACGTGGGGTTTTTGCTGCAATTCCAGAAGATGTTGGGACTTGTGATAGTTGTCTGGCAAAAAGTACACCCGTATGTGTTGCAATGCCAGGCGCTCAAATTTCAAGGGCATATCATGATCTGGTCAGAAAAATACAACAAGTTAATATGATCGAAAACCTTGCTAGACTTAATAAACCAAAAATAAATATAAACAAACAAAACACCACTAATGTAATATCATTTGATACAGGAAAATCAGAGGGGGGGATTGCTCGCAGCCAAAATGCGATTCTCGACTCTTGGACTGTGATGAAACTAAGAATTCATAAGGCTCTAGTAGAGCAAATGGATTTGAAAAAGACTAATACTGATACTAACGACCCAAATCAAAGAGCAGTATTACGAGAAAGAACTCAGAAAACTATTTTAGATGTTTTGAATACTGAAGACACAGCTGGGCTGTTACCCACGAGGGAATTAAAAGCTCAGATGGTCAAAGAAGTTTTAGATGAGGCATTAGGATTGGGACCTTTAGAAGATTTATTAGCGGATGATAATGTAACAGAAATCATGGTGAATGCGCGTGATCAAATCTATGTAGAAAAGCTAGGAAGAGCACAGCTTTCAAAGGTGACTTTTTCAAGTGAACTCCAAATGATGAATGTTATCGAACGGATTGTGACCCCACTTGGACGTAGAATTGACGAAAAAGTTCCCTATGTGGATGCACGATTGAGAGATGGGTCTAGAGTTCATGTGATAATCCCTCCATTGGCTCTGAGGGGACCAACTATTACAATTCGAAAATTTCCTAAGAAAAGATTTTTAGCAAAGGACTTAGTTGATTTTGGTTCTATGAGTGATGAGATCTCTGATTTTCTGAGAAGTTGTGTAGAGGCGAAGTTAAACGTTGTGGTTTCTGGAGGCACGGGTTCTGGTAAAACGACTCTTCTGAATGTGCTGTCTAATTTCATACCTACCAATGAGCGGATTATCACAGTAGAGGACTCCGCTGAACTTCAATTAGGGCAGGACCACGTAGTTCGACTTGAGACTCGTCCCAAAAACATTGAGGGTGAAGGAGAAGTGAGTATTCGAGATTTAGTCAAATGCTGTTTAAGAATGAGGCCAGATCGAATAGTGGTTGGAGAGTGTCGAGATGGTGCCGCTCTAGATATGTTACAAGCGATGAATACTGGACATTCTGGATCTATGACTACTGTGCATTCGAATAGCCCAAGAGAGTGTATTGGACGTTTAGAAACTTTATGTCTCATGGCTGGTATCGGCCTACCTTCTAAGGCCATAAAGGAGACAATTGCTTCAGCAGTCAACGTTATCATTCAACAAAATAGGCTTCCTGATGGAGCTAGAAAAATTGTGGCGATCAGCGAGGTGGCTGGGATGCAAGGAGATGTCGTTACTTTGCAAGACATATTTTTGTTTAAGCAAGAAGGGTTAGATAAAAAAAGAAAGATTGTTGGTAGATTTGTTCCTACTGGGTTTATCCCTAAGTTTGTAGAAGAGATGGAAGCCAAGGGAATGAAAATCTCAAGAGGTTTATTTGCTGCAAAATAATGATTTGGAGAGAGTCAATGCTATTTAAAGTATTTGGATTATTACTCTTGGGGATTGCAGTTTTCATGTTCACTTACCAATACAGTAAGAGAATGTTAGATTGGCTTAGGTTTCAGTCGTTAGGAACTCGTGATTATATTGTTGAAAAACTTTCTCAAATGTTCATAGAAGTTCCCCCTCAGAAAATATTACTTGGGCTTTTTTTGTTTAGTTTCGGTTTAGGCTCTGTTGTATTTCTCCTTTTTTTGCCACAATTACTTCCTGGTATTTTTTTTGGAATCGTAGTTGCTATTATTGGATGGAAAGCCCCAAAGCCAGTTGTGCATTATATCTATAAAAGGAGAATAGAGAAATTTATTACTCAAATGGTTGATGGGTTGAATCTGATGTCCAACGGTTTGAAATCAGGACTCTCTGTTGTACAATCCATGAGTTTAGTGGTTCAAGAAATGCCAAATCCTATTCGAGAAGAATTTAATTTGATTTTAAGTCAAAACAAATTAGGTGTTTCTTTAGAAGAGTCGTTTAACAATTTGGCAAAGAGAGTTATTTCAGACGATGTAGAAATGTTCGTAACTTCGATTAATATTTTAAAAGAGACAGGTGGAAATTTGGCTGAAACATTAGATACTATTGTGAGTACCATTCGTGAACGAGTAAAAGTCGAAAAGAAAATTGCCGCTATGACTTCCCAGGGATTCTATCAGGGGATGTTTGTGATTTGTATCCCACCGATCCTAACCTTCATTTTTTATCAAACAGATCCAGAATTTATTAGACCTCTTTTTACCACTAATTTGGGGTGGGTCATCATATTAGGGATTATTTTATTGGAACTATTGGGTTATTTTGTCATTATGAAAGTAATAAAAATAGATGTCTAATTGGGATTTAGGTCTTATAATCAAGGTTTGGGGGTGATTTACATGAATATTAAGACTTTAGTGGTTTTTGGGGCAGCTTTTTTACTCTCTATGACTCACCCCGTAAGTGCGGGTGTGAGCATGAAAAATGGTAATTTTTTTATTGGTTACACAGACATGATTTATCCTGGAGGTTTTGAACCCAAGATAGAGCGTGTATATAATTCTAAAACAACTTTTGATGGGATTTTTGGATATGGTTGGGGCAATGAGTATGAGGTCTATCTGACTGTTTCAGCAGATGGAAGTGTGGTGGTGCATGAATATGGGGGTGGAGCAGAAAATCGATTTAGCCCTAAAGCATTTGATGAGAAAGAGCTGAATAAAGCTGTAGAAATGATTGCCGATGCAGCTAGAAAGGATGGTCATTTTGGAAATAATGATCAGCTCAAAGATTACAAAAAAAATCTCAGAGGAAATGCATTTTTTAGAAATGATGAATGGGAAAAATATCGCAGCAAAGGCGTTTTAAAACCCAGAGAGCTTTCTAACAATTCGCAACTCTTTTCGAATCGTTTTAGCTACCAATATATTACAAAGTTACCTGGTTTTTATATTCGAACGTTTGATAGTGGGAAAGTCGAAAAATATAATGATAAAACTGGAAAACTGGCTAAAATTCAGGACAAAAATGGAAACTTTATAGAGTTTACATATGGTGATGATGGAAAATTAGAGAAACTAGCAGATAATTTTACCAGGAAGATGTTTTTTAAGTTCAACAACACTGGAAAAGTGAAGAGTATTCAGGGTGAAAACAGCAAGGAAGTTGTTTACGAATATAATAAATTAGGTGAGTTGATCTCAAGCCAAGATGCTGAGGGAAATCTCTATAAATTTGAATATAGCAAGGATGAGCGTCACAACATGACTCAAATTGCTTATGCTGACAAAACTACGATGGAGATATCTTACTACTCTCCTGAACAGCATGATAATGTGAAGTCAATCAGGGAGCGAGATAAGACACTCACAGAATATACTTATAAGTCAGATCCTGCGGATAATGGACATTTGTCGATTGAAGCTAATGTCAAAGATATGAGTAATAAGACTTTGTCGAGCAGCAAATATGAGTACTATCTCAGATATAAGCCAGACGGCCAGGAGTGGACTTATAAATTAGTCTCTCTTTTAGATGGGGATCGTTCAGAGACGACTTATAATGAGTGCTGTGGTTTGCCTCTCTTAATCAAACGTGGCAAAGAGGAGACCTCATTTCAGTACGACTCAAAAGGACATGTGACCAAGAAGATTACTCCATGGGAAACTACGGAGCTCAAATATGACACTAAGGTCAGTAAGGTTTCGCGCGTTGAGAAGTATTCGAAGAATAGTAAGAAAAAGAAAATGGAATGGTCTGAGTTCCACTATGATGACAAGGGTAACTTGGATTTCGCAAAAAACTCTGAGGGTAAGGGCGTGAAATTGATCTATGACGCGCATGGAAGAATTTTAAGCATGGTGGACCACAATAAAAGAGTGATCAACTTTAAGTACAATGAGAATTCAAAACCTATCGAAATTACAGACCCTTCTTTAGGGACCATCAATGTGCAATATACCAATAGTGGAGAAATCAAAAAAGTAGACAGCAAAGCTGGGAGAAAAATTGCCCTCCAAGTGACAGCTGGGTTTCAGAACTTATTAGACATCATTAGGCCAGCCGGAGTGACTCTCTCATTTTGATTAAGGATTTGACAACTGTAGAAAAGAACGACTAGTTTTTGGATAAGACTTTTTTTAAGTATATGTAATTATTGTGTAATTTTTATTGTATGTTTGGCACCGGGTTTGCTTACTAAAAGGTAAGAAGGGTCTAGAAATGGCTTCTGAAACTTCTTAATGAGGAGAAATGGTTATGCTAACTAAAAATTTGAAATTAGCACTATTGGTTGTTTTTGGCATGGGTTTTGTTACTTATGCAAAAGCTGATGGCGCAGCTTGTACGGGTGGTACGGATAATAAAGTGAAAGAGGTCGTTGTTCCTGTAAAAGCGAGTGTGAATCCAGAGTCTTCTGCAGCTGCTGGTAAAGCTGATCATAAAGCAACAGACGATCAAAAAACAAAAAATTAATAGTAAATAAAAGTCCCTTCGTCTCATTTCCTGGGATATTACAAGCTGATCGCAGTTTGATGTACCTGGATCCTTAAGAATTCCATAATATTAAACTAACTTACTAGATTAACTTTCACCGGTGAAAGTTAATTGCATTATTAGAGTTACAAACAAGAAAATCTGGGACGCCCATCGTGGGCTCGCTGTCTTGTGTCCTTCCTGGACGCACACGCCCAGATTTTCTTGTTTATAATTCTAATAATGCAACCTACTGTCACCCGTAAAAACCCCTCTCCCTGTCTAAGAACTCTACAACTGCTTGACCCTGTGTCAGGTTTTACTTTTTAGCAAGATTTCTAAAAATTTAAACTCCAATAATTATAGCTAGTTATTCGCCTGTCTTTTTTTACACATGTGGCACCGATGTTGCATTACCTATGAACATGCAAGGACGACTGTAGGATCCTTGTTAATAGGAGTAGTTATGAAAAAGAAAATATTGCTCATAATCGTGTTTGGAATGTCATTCGTTCCAGCTGCATTTGGAGTTGGACATAGCCAACTAGGAGAGCATCGGATTGAAGGAAGTGCTATCGAATGTGAACGTCAGAAAGTAAATAAAGCACCAGCTCGTTCTTCATCGGTAGAATCCAATTTGTTAGAGAGTGGCTTGACCGAGAATACGGGCAAAGTTAGACATAGAGCAGGAGCGGTCAAGCATCTAACAGTTCAGTAAGTTTTGGAAGAATTGAGGTCTCCAATGAGAGACCTTAGCTTTTGCTTTTCTTTACCGTCTATTTCTTCACGCGAATTTTGTCGTGGTAAACTTTGATTCAGTCTCGTCTTATTTTCATTTTGAGATCTAAGTGTAGTTTTGATGTCGTCAAAAATAGACTTTGACCAGTCTTGAAGACCCTGCCCCCACTCTGAGTGCTCCGCAT
>JAHFAB010000013.1:0-4334 GCA_023250795.1 Bacteriovoracaceae bacterium | reverse complement strand
AAGAATCAAAACAATTACGGCAAAGAGTGCACATTTTATAAAAATGCTGAATGCATTAAGCATGGGCGACCTTTCTATTCATATTTGATTGAGGGAAGCTCCAAAGCTGAATCCGATGTACATGAGAGTGAAGATAATGACAATGCCAGTCAGGGGTCGAGCCAGAGATGAGCTCTTGGGCGACGGATGTGGATAAAATCAGTGGGGGGGAGACTAATACAACTTCTTTTCTTATTCCGCTGATTTTATCAGCGATTTGACTTGCCAATATATTTCCTAATTCTTTATAGGTGGAGAGGTCTATATTTTTATCAAATAAAATAAAAAGCATTTTCTGCTCATCTCCATAGAGAGTAAATAATAGGACATGATTGTTTTCTAAAAGTAAGAGAAACTCATGCTCATTCTGTGGAACAGATATACTTGCTTTATTCAGCTCCACTGTTCCCAGATTGTAGAAATGGATCAGTTCTGGAAATAGATCAAATTTTTTGTTCTCGATGGCTTGATCTTCCTGCAAGTTTTTCGTCTCCTATAAAGGCTCTCTCGACTGTTTTCAATACATCTTCTTTTGTAAAGGGTTTCAAAATGTAATCTTTCGCGCCCACATTAATGGCTTCCATCACCAGATTTTCTTGGCCAAGAGCGGAGATCATGATGACTTTTGCGTTTTTATCCATTTTTAATATTTTACGGGTGGCTTCGATTCCGCTCATTTCTGGCATGACCACATCCATCGTCACGATATCTGGTTGTAGCTTCTGGTACATTTCGACAGCTTGTGTGCCATCTTCTGCTTCACCGACAATTTGAAAGTGAGCTTCAGAGAGAATTTCGGCTAGGACTTTTCTGACAAAGGCAATGTCGTCTACGATGAGCACGTTTCTGGCCATGGATTCTCCAATCTCCTTTGTCCATTGTACAAACTTCGAAGAAAAAGTGGAAAAGATCTTTTGCAGAGGGGGGGCCAAAAGAAGACAAAAACACTACGATAATTGTCGTGTTCAGTCGTTCACAATACTTTCCTTGCCCGTTTGAAAACGTGAGTGTAGGAATGAATAAACTTAAGGAAAATCACCATGATTGAATTGGAAAAAGCTGTGCAGGGTTTAAACCCTCCCCAACGTGAAGCGGTGTTGCACACCCAAGGACCTCTGATTGTTTTAGCGGGTGCTGGTTCTGGGAAAACAAAGATGCTGACGTCCAGGATTGCTTATTTGATCGAGTCCTGTGGTGTTGCACCTTACCAAATTTTGGCAGTGACTTTTACCAATAAAGCCGCTCAGGAAATGCGTGAGCGAGTAGCTAGTTATTTGCAGTCTTTTACAAATCAGCCAGAAATTGGAACTTTTCACTCAGTTTGTGTAAGAATTTTAAGACGGGAAGCGGAAAAGACTCCCTTCACTCAGCCCTTTGTTATTTATGACGATGGGGATCAGCTCAGTTTGATCAAATCAGTTTTGCGCAAACTCAACCTAGATGAAAAAACGACGAATCCCAAGGCGATCCAAGGGTCGATCAATCGATTCAAATGTGATGCTACAGAGCCCCATGAAATTAAGCCTGCTTCGAATCGCTATGACGAAGAGAAACTCAAGCTGATCTATACTCATTACCAGCAAGAACTTTTTGCCAATAATGCGGTAGATTTTGGAGAAATTCTTTGTATGACCTATCGTTTACTCAGGGATCATCCTGAGATTCGAAAACGTTATCAGGATCGCTATCGATTTATTCATGTTGACGAATATCAAGACACAAACCGCGTGCAGTATTTGCTTCTATCTTTGCTAGCGCGCACGGACTTTGGTGGGCATAAAAATATCTGTGTCGTTGGAGATGAGGACCAGTCGATTTATAAGTGGAGGGGTGCTGATATTCGAAATATTTTGGATTTTGAGACAGATTATCCTGGGGCTAAGCTTGTGAAGTTGGAACAAAACTACCGATCCACTCAAACGATTATTTCTGCGGCAAGCCATGTAATCAAAAATAATCTGAAACGGAAAAATAAAACACTTTGGACTGAAAATCCACAGGGACTGCCCATTTCTAGGATTCAGTTCCCCGATGAACGTGCTGAAGCAGAGACTGTGGTTTCAGAAATTAAGAAACTTTGTGAAAACGAAGGCTATGCTTTCGAAGATTTTGCTGTTTTTTATCGGACCCATGCTCAGAGCCGACAGTTCGAAGACGTTTTGAGACGAGAAAAAATTCTTTATAAAATTGTCGGTGGGCTTCGGTTCTATGATCGAAAAGAAATCAAGGATGTTCTCAGTTATTTCAAAGTGATTATGAATCCTCAAGACTCGGTGAGTCTGAAAAGGATCATCAATGTCCCAGGCCGTGGGATTGGAAAAGTGACTTTAGATAAAATAGAAGAACTGGCTAGTTTAGGTGGTGGTTTTTGGGGAGCTTTGCAACAGGCCGCTCAGGATCCATCTGTGACTTCTGGTGGTACGGCGCGAAAGCTTGCGCAATTTGTAGCGCTCATCGAGCGCTTGATCCGAGAGCAACCCCGTCTCAAACTTTCAGAGCTCTATCATTTGATCTTAGATGAAACAGGATATATCAGAGACCTCAAATCAGAAAATTCGATTGAGGCCAGTACGCGAGTTGAAAACCTCCAAGAATTCGACACCCTTCTCCAAGAGTTCGAAGAAGATCAGTTGAAAAATCTAGGAGAAGAAGAAGCGGTCCTCAAAAAGAAAGAGTTACTCCCTTTATTTTTAGAGCAATCCACCTTGGTGACAGAGGTGGAGGGTCAGAAAGATTTTGGGAGGGGTGTGAGTTTGATGACCTTGCACTCGTCCAAGGGCCTAGAGTTTCCCGCTGTTTTCTTAGTGGGGATGGAAGAGGGTCTTTTTCCGTCTTTGCGGATTTGGGAAGAGGAAGATCCAGAGGCGATAGAAGAGGAGAGAAGGCTCTGTTATGTCGGTATGACTCGAGCCAGAGAGCGGCTCTATCTTTTTCATGTATCGGTGAGAAGGATTTGGGGCAATATCAGCTATCAAGAACCTGCGCGGTTTTTTACAGAAATTCCGGATGAGTTTATGGAGTTTCGAGATCTCACCTATGGAGCTTCGGAAAAATCTTCCGCTTCGAGTTGGAATCATTCTGGGAGTTATTCAGGCTATTCTTCTGGGGGGCAGCCACACTCGGTTAAGAAACCTGCTAGCTTAGGAGCTAGAACTGCAACTCCAGTCTTGCAAGAAGAGAGTTTTATCGGTCAAAAACTTGATCATCCGGACTATGGGATGGGAAGTGTTGTGTTTTTGGAGGGCGCTGGTGAGGACAAGAAGCTGACTATTGAATTTCGAGGGCGCCAGAAGAAAAAATTTCTCTATAAGTACTTGAAGGCTTATTTGGAGGATTGAGCAAGCCTAATGTTGGCAAGTGATTTCTCACCCTGCGAACTGCTGGAGAACGCGCATGGAACAAATATTAAAATGCCTTATTAGGGTTATGGAGTACTTCCCATCTTGTATTTCATAAACTCACTCCCAAACCACTGCGTAGCTCTGTAAAGATTATGAGATGTGCAAACAAGTTCGATATTCTGCTCTGAACTATCCTGGCTAATAGCAAAGGGAATCACGTGATCGAGCTGGAGTCTTCGCGTTTCTTCACATCTGTGTCCCGTCTTCTCGTCAACATGTTCACATCGGCTTTGCGCTCTGACCCAGACAGAGCGCTCAGTGTGAGCCGAGCAATGGCGGCTCTGGGTTTCAAGGGGAGGGGGAACTTTGTGCTGAACTTCAGCCGGCTGAAGTAAACTGTCTTCGTGGTTCGGAGTTTTTTCTAAACCCGTCTTCTCACCCTTCATCTCCTCTTTTTTCTTCTCCTGTCTCCGAGTGATTCTCTGGGCTTTCCTTATAGGATCAATTCGGTCCAACATAAAGTCAGACATCATATGAAATAATTCCTGGTAGCTCGGACTTGGGTTTTGATGAGCCGTCAGGTCTTTTATCTCCTTAAATTTTATCATCAACTCTGGATCAGCGTTGAAAAAAACACCGGTCAAATCATCAGATAACTTTTTCTCAGTCTCAGGTTTTGGAGCTGTCTGTAATTCAGGAAAGTGTTGATGGAGAATCGCCTCGGTCTGTTTCTTAGACTTTCCTTTTACTTTTTCAAGTAGGCTCTTTTTATCTTCCGCACTGACTTTGATCTTCGTTTTTCTCTTTTTAGCCTTACACGCACTTTGAACCATGCTCAAAGTGGTCATGCTCAGTTCCCCCGTTTCTATGGCCTGTTTGATTTCCGGAAGTTCATCTACAATGTCTAGAGTGTTTAGGCGGTAATAAGCTGCGGCCTCTGAGTATTTCAGTTCC
>JAHFAB010000012.1 GCA_023250795.1 Bacteriovoracaceae bacterium | reverse complement strand
GCCGTCGAAAACGCCAAAATAATCTCACCAGAGTTATGAGCAGCATAAGAGCCCACTCTGCCTATACCCAGCGCTGCTCTTTTTGCAATGCGGTTGAGTTGGTGAGAGAGCAGTGGAGCATCAGTTGCAAGAACAACAATGATGCTTCCATAATGATCTTTTCTCTTTGGAATTTTCTTGTGTTTTTGGGCCAAATATTTTCCCAGTGGAGCTCCATCAATGCGTAGGTCTTCCATGCAACCAAAGTTACTCATCACCAACGCACCCAAAGTATAACCATTTTTCGAAAGAACTCTCGAAGAAGTTCCAATCCCCCCTTTGAAATCACAAGTAAGCATCCCGGTGCCACCGCCTACGTTTCCTTCAGCAACTGAGCCGGTACCAGAATTTTTCATAGCTTTTCTCAATGCTTCACGTGCATGTTTTTCTTGAACGTGACAGCCTCGGATGTCGTTCAACCAGGAATCATCACATTCTCCAACGATAGGGATGATGACATCTTCTTCTAGTCCAAGTTTGGGGTGGGCTTTGAGCAATTCTTTTACAACGGCAGTAGAGCAAACACCTACGGAGAGAGTATTGGTGAGTAAAATGGGTGTTTCAATGAGCCCCCACTCTAAAATTTGAGAGATTCCAGAAAGTTCACCTGCTCCGTTTAAGACAAAGGCCCCTGTTTGTACACGGTTCATATAGGGATTCGAATTGGGAAAAATCGCTGTGACCCCAGTACGGGCAGATCCTTTTATAATTGTAGAGTGCCCGACCCGAACTCCTCTGACATCAGTAATGGCGTTCAGTCTTCCAGTGGGGTACTTTCCGATTTTGATTCCAAAATCTCGTAAACGTGGCTTAGACATGCCACTGTCTAGCATAAAGAACTAGGGTTTTAAACAGAGGACGGATTAATTAGCCTCACCGTTCAGACAAATTGCTGTCACTAATCCAGGACCCACAAAAGTTTTTATATCTTGTGGATAGGCAAACCCAGATGCGGCAGGCCCCACGGGACCACCTGGATAACCACTCCATCTACCAGCAAGAAGCACATCAGAGGCGTTACGGTCACAAGTCGCCCGACCTGGGCCAAAATGACGATAAATTGTGCCAGGAGGAGGTTTATTGTAACAGAGTTGATAATACCATAGTATTTTGCAGACCTTTGCGCCCTTACCGAGATAGGCGCGTGTACTTACACGCGTGCCTGCTTCTGTGACGTCATCCATTAGTTGACCATCCCAACCCCCACAACGGTACCAACCTGCACCTAAAGCAATTTTTCCGGGAGGACATGACAGTTTTGAACTTATAGAATTAGGGGTTTGTTGCACAAATTGCTGCAGTTGGCTGTTTAAGTCTAAAGCCCCCGCTTGTGAGCAACAAATAGCTGAAGCTGAACCAGGAGTTCTACCCGTGACGTCTCCAATCGCAACATAGGCGTCTGAACCAAAGTTTGGATGGCATCCATCCATTGCGCTGGAACAACCCCCGCCCACTAGTTTTTCACCTGCAGCGCAGGAGGCTACCCCTCCTGGAGTTAGAGGTACGACTCTGCAACTGGTTTTTTTTGTTTTACAAGGTTCCAATTCGCTTTTATCAACGTAGGAAATGTATTCTACATTTTCTTTGTTTTTATGTTCGGTCGTATCGGGTGGACACGGAACATTCCACTCATTGTTTTTATATGAGTTCGGATCATTCAGTGGATTTGAGTCAGGGGAGTTGGCTGGAACTCTTTTTGGAACTGGAAGTTTACAGAGTATTGTTTTGACTGTTAATTTTAGTTTTTCAGTTCCCAGTTTTTCCACAAAAACTCTGGGGTTATTTTCAGGAGCTGAAAAAAGTAGAGTGCCATTATTATTTGAATCTGGCTCAAAGACCTGGAAAGCCCCTTTTCCATAACTTTTTGGATTGGATTTAGAAAACTCTGTAAAAAGAGAATCTATATTTTTACCTTTTTTGCAATAAAGCTCAGAGAGATCAAATTTTGATCTTGAAACAATTGCTTTTAGTACAGCTTCTCTTTGGCTGACGCCTTTAGATTTTTCTAAAACGGAGTGATTTTTTATAATTGAGTTCAAAGTAAAGGCTCCAATAGTAAGCACAATGACAGATATACATAAGATTGCGAGAATTGAGCTTCCTGAGGAATTGTCAGTAATTTTATCGGTTAAACTTTGAATTTTCAAATTGTTCTCCTACAAAAATCTCGTAATCGTGGTTTAGACATACAAGCTCCTTAGCATAAAGCGTTAAAGTTTTAAACAGAGGACGGAGACATTTCTTTAGCGATAAAAAAGCTGAAATTTTTGAGCAAATCTTCCAGTAGGCCTTGTGTTCCAACAAGTATTTCCAGCAATTTCCATTGTGTTTGCAGTACAAAAGAGTGGTCCAGGACACCAAGGAGTACAACCCTTATATGAAGCTTTATAAGTACCCAGGGGTGCCGTTTGCTGGATTATCCATTCAATTCCGTTATATTGTGGGTACGGAGAAGGAAAGACATAGGAAAGTCCGTCAATGACTATTCCAACATTTGATGTAAGACCGATGTATCCCCCCCCATATAAGGGATCAACAGTTAAAGTTAAGTTTTTGATATTAGAAACCCTTGCAAGCTGGATGGGTACCGTAGTACTCAGCCCTGCTGTTTTGTAATAAGAAGGTGTAAATGGACCTTCAATGGTGTTGTTTTTCATGTCGATGATTACAGTGTTATATCCAGTGATTTTCATTCTCGTTGCGGTATTTGCCGGTTTTGAAGCTATTATGTTAGAGCTCAAGGTAGCGGTTCCAAGGTTTCCACTGATTGGAACTCCCCCATAAACGGCTCCGGAGCGCCCCCCATTTACAATATTTCCAAAAAGAGTCCAACCACCGCCGTCTGTCGTCATGTCGCAAAATACACGCAACAACGACCCATTTCCAAAGGGATCAATGGAGTAAACTCCGTCTTTATTTAGTAGGGACAGGTCACCTTCTAAAATTTCTTTACACGACCGTTTTTTGGCCTTGCAAGGTTCCAATTCACTTTTATCAACATAGGAAATGTATTCCACATTTTCTTTGTTTTTATGTTCGGTCGTATCGGGTGGACACGGAACATTCCACTCATTGTTTTTATATGAGTTCGGATCATTCAGTGGATTTGAGTCAGGGGAGCTGGCTGGAACTCTTTTTGGAACTGGAAGTTTACAGAGTATTGTTTTGACTGTTAGCTTTAGTTTTTCAGTTCCCAGTTTTTCCACAAAAACTCTGGGGTTATTTTCAGGAGCTGAAAAAAGTAGAGTGCCACTATTATTTGAATCTGGCTCAAAGACTTGAAAAGCCCCTTTTCCATAGATTTTAGGGTTGGTTTTTGAGAACTCTGAGAAAAGAGAGTCTATGTTCTTATTGTTTTTGCAATAAATCTCAGAGAGATCAAACTTTGATCTTGAGACAATTGCTTTTAGTACAGTTTCTCTTTGGCTGACTCCTTTAGATTTTTCCAAGACTGAGTGATTTTTTACGATGGAGTTCAAAGTAAAGACACCAACAGTAAGAACAATGACGGAGATACATAGTACTGCGAGAATTGAGCTTCCAACATTGTGACAATTTTTCGTTTTAGCGGATTTCAAAAGACCCCCCCCACGGACTAAAAATACACGGACCTACACCCAGTTTAGGCAATTAGACAAAAAAAGTCAACTATATGTTTTATCTAAGGAATTTAAATTTTCAAATGATCTTAAAGGGTTATATAAAACTTACCTATTTTACTTATAATATTTATTCTCATATAATTGATCATTAATGGGGGTTTACAATCAGGACTTATATTAAAAAAAATGAGCACGGATTTACATTGGTTGAGGTTCTCGTCGGCATGGGGATCCTGGTGATTAGCGCTTTGCTCTGGGGCACACTGGAGGTGCAAAATGCAAAGCTCTCACGGAGAGGAAGTACGAAGTTTCAGCTGATCAGAGAAAATAATTCGATCAATAAAATATTGGATTTGGTGCCTAAGAATGAACTTTTGTTGAAGATGTGCCCGAATGTTGCGAATCCGAATCTAGATAGAGCAAAAGTACTTCATCCGTACATTAATATTAATTCGGCAGGGCAATGTACAGGTCCCCTACCAGGTATAGTGGCTCCAACACCAGCTGATAGAGACAACTGGAGAGCCTTAGCTGGTATTGTTCAAAGGTGGCCACTTAATAGTCGGGGCACAAATAATCGGCAAGATGCGCAGCTTTCTAATGCTTTTTTTACGAATACGGTTAGACCCGCTTTGATCCAAGCTGGGTGTATTTCTTGTCATGATGGTACCATTACACATTTTCCCGGGTTTTCTGCTAATTCTATCAAAGCTTATGATTTTAGATTTTATGACCAACTAGTCGATGGTGTACCGATTGGAATGAATTCAGTCACACAAGTTATGCCGCCCCTCGCAACTCCCCTCATTTTTGGATCAAAATTAGGACAAAGAATGTGGCCCGTTATAAGAAACACAGCTGCAAATCCAAACGCTCTAGACACAATGATTATCACAAATTTCTTGCCCAATTCGTTACTAAAAGGCATTGTTGCAACCTGTAATAATCAACCTAATAAAAGTATCCAAAGTGTGATTACTCTGAGACCTAATACCATTACTCCGGGCGTTTCGAGTCTCAATAACTTAGGACAAGTGGTCAATTACACAGTATTTACTCAGGACAGATTGTCAGATGATCCCACTTGCCAGGTTTCTAATCTCGCTCCCAATTTCTTTATTTCAGTGGGAGTGGTGCAATGAGAAATCTCAATTCAAAAGGGTTCTCATTAGTCGAGATGATGGTGGCCGTACTTCTGATGGGTGTTTTAGCTCTCTTTATGGCAGATCAGCAAAGACGGTCATCTATTTTTGGTAACAAATCTTTCAATTCTGGCAATTTAGAAGAAACTCGCGAATCAGTAGTTCAATCGTTTGATTATTTTTTTCGCAGAAATCCTGCAAGCAGTATTACTTTTGTGCAATTTCCAGATAATACTTTTTTAGCTCAAGCGCCAGGGTTATCAGGGGCTATTCATAATCAATATAAGATTGTACAAGCTGGAGCCATTGCACTCACAACAGATCTCTCTCCTTGTACCAATAACCAGTTTGTTCCTAAAACTAATCCACAAGATCGAGTTGTCATTCTCTGTTGTAATGCTCGTATGCAAATGCAAGTGGGAGCGACTCTTGAGACATCCACTTGCAGAGACCAGGGCCTCTATATCCATATGACAAGAGCCCTGCCTCCTTCTAACCTTGAACAGTGCATGCCTTTATTTCGTGAAATGTATGTTCTACAATCTGGTTCCTTTGATGATAAGAAGTCTCCCAACCCTCTTCAGCCGGCCACAAAACCACAATACTACATTGACTTGTGGACCAATGTTGGAGATCCGGTGATCACAGAAGAAGCTCAACCTAGAGTTCAACAGCTCCCAAGTCCCCGTCTCATCTCTGCTGCACGTTTAGAGATTCTAGAAACTGCCGGCTATCCCCCCTCTGACTGTCACGAAACGATTCCGAAAAGTATTAATTTTAAATAGACCGCTTGTTTTCTCCCATCAAAGCGGGTAAATTATCATGCACCATGTTACTGAGTTTGATGAAAGCCAAAATTCACAGAGCAACAGTCACTCAAGCAGATCTTGAGTATGAGGGGAGCATTGCGATTGACCGTGTGCTACTCGAGGAAGCTGGGATTTTGCCTTACGAGCAAGTCCATGTTTATGATGTGAATAATGGGAATCGTTTTGTCACTTACGCTATCGAAGGTTTACCTAAGAGCGGAGTGATTTGTGTAAACGGAGCCGCGGCCCGTTTAGTCACTCCGGGCGACCAAGTGATTATTGTTTCCTTTGCTCAGATGACTTCTGACGAAGCTAGACAGCATAAGCCACGTGTACTTCTCGTAGACTCTAAGAACCAAATTAAATCCTAATTACTTGCTGTGCATTTCCCAGCTTCCATCCCAGTCTAGTGCCGGAGGATTTTTTTTGAACTCTTCACAGCGCTCTAAAAACACTCCACAAGGTCCATCCACCTGGTCTGCGGAAAGTCGTAAAATCTGATTTGCGGCATTGAGTTTTTTTATGGCTTCATCCCACTTTTGTTTTTGATACAGAAGTCTAGCCTCACTAAAAATCTCAAGACCTTCTTTGGGATATTCCCGATCAAAGACTTGGATCAGTTCAACCGCTTTTTTCTTCCCTTTTACTTTCACAAAATCCAAAATCCGGTGTGCGGGAAGAGGTTCGCCTGATTTTTCGATATCGTCAAAAGTAAATCGAGAGGTCACTATATTCGCCCCATATTCTTTAGTCAGTCCTTCGAGTCTAGAAGCCAAATTGACATGATCTCCAATGACGGTGTATTCGAAAATCCTCGAAGACCCCATGTTTCCTACGTTTACTCCCCCTGAGTTAATGCCGATACCAATGTTGACGTCCACTCCATACTGTTGTTTGAACCTAGCTTTATGAGAAGCCAAAGCGTCCATCATTTTGATCGCCGCTTTGCAAGAGTTGGCAGAGTGTTTGCGTTGGTCCAGAGGAGCTCCCCAAAATGCCATGACAGCGTCTCCAATATATTTGTCTAGAGTTCCTTCTGTATCAAAAACAATATCGGTCATGATTCCCAAGTAATCGTTTAAAAAACCTGCCAAAGATTTTGCATCCATTGTTTCTGAAAACGAAGTAAAACTACGAATATCAGAAAACAGAATCGTAAGATCTTTTTTCTCACCGCCAACGGATAGTTTGGTCGGATCTTTCATGATCGAATCAATAATTGCTGGAGAGACATATTTTGCAAATGCCCCACGGATGAATTTCTTATTTTTTTCTTCTAAGATATATTTTATTGTGAAAGTAAGCATGAAAATAAGGCCGATTTCGACATAAAGAAAACTCGTATTCCAATTAATATTGTTTGCAAACAGGACTTTTATGTCAAAAAAAGTGAGTCCACAGAGAACAGCCATAAAAAAGAGGAGTCCAGGGATGGACTCTAGTCTTTCAGTGACATAAGCAAACAGTAAAGCACCGACAATCATGAGTAGAAAAATCCAAAGAGAGTTTGATTTTCCTGAGCCAAAAATCAGATAATCTCCAGAGAGAAGATTATCTAAAATATTGGCGTGTCCTTCGACTCCAGGTACGTTAGAGTCAAAGGGAAAAGCTCTCATATCAAAGACTCCAAGAGCGGAGAGTCCAACCAGGACGTAGGCGTCTTTTAAAAGTTCAGATTTAGACGCCGATGCAATTTTTCTCTCACCTGAAGCAAATACCATTTTTTCAATTGGGATTTGATCTTCATCGCCCATGACTTGTAAAGCTCTGACATACTGGAAGCTGTTGGATGGTCCCCTAAAATTAATTTCCATTGCTCCAAGAGGGCTGACTGCTATGGTTTTTCCAGATTTTGTAAAACCAATACTTTCTACTTTTTGATTTTCATCTAATTTCAATTTTAGATCTTCGTTTAAAATTAAGCGTGTCATCTCTAGAGGAAGGGAAGGGAATGGTTTGCCTTTGACCATCATCACAAGATTGGTTCTTCTGATATAGCCATCTCGATCGGGCCAAGCATCAAAATATCCTGCATGTTCTGCTGCGTCATTATACATTGGGATGTTAGCAATTACATCTGGGGCCGATATAAATGGAGATTGGGTGGGATCAAAATGAGATGAGGTCTCAAAATTCTGATATGAGAATTTCTCGAAAAATTTTGGTAAAGCTGCGAGATGTTCTGGGTCTGTGACTGGGCATTCTTCCGCACTGGATCGATAGGCAGGCTGACACCAATTCTCGGTTGACCAACCTAATACGAGTTGACCTTTGTGGAGAGCAATTGTTTTTTTCAGTTCGTGGTCTGTTTCAAATTTCTCAATAATACCATCTAACGATTTTTCTTTGAGTAGTTTTCCCAAGTCTTCAGAAATTCTTCGATCAGGCTCAGAAAAAGTCATATCAAGCCCCACTACTTTTGCTCCAGCTTGAAAAATTTTTTCTATCAAATAAGCCGTAATATCTCTATGCCAAGGCCATCGTCCGATTTGTGCAAGAGCATCACTGTCAATTTCTACAATCACAACTTTATTTTTAGGAGGAATGGGTCCTCGGATTTGGAATTTAGCATTAGTGAATGCGCCAGAAATGACTCGTAGAGAGGGAAAAATCTTGTTTCTAAGAAAAGAACTATCCAAACTTCCCCTAATACCTGCTTCTGAGACGTAAAAAGCAAACGTGAAAAGAGCTACAATGGGGATTTGGAACAGCCAAAGTTTATGTTTCATAAATTTATATCCTTTTTGTTAAACATTTTGAAATTTCCGCTATAATGGATATTTGGAAAGTGGGTAGAACTGTTATGGCGATTAACTTTTCTCTGAGGGTTTTGGTTGTAGACGATGTTCCCGCGATGAGAAGAATTATGAGTGATATGCTCGAAGAAGCTGGTTTTAAGCGCATTGTAGAAGCTGAAGATGGAGATATGGCGTGGAGAGAAATACAGAGCAGTGCGGTAGATCCAGAAACTGCGTTTGGTTTGATTGTTGCAGATTGGAACATGCCTGGACTTTCCGGAGTGGATCTTTTGCGATCGATTCGTAGTTATAAACTCACTCGTGATTTGTCTTTTCTGATGGTGACAGCTAAAGGGGATCAAGCCCATATTGACGAAGCTCTTCGCGCTGGTGTGAACCATTATATTATAAAACCGTTTGACGGAACAAATTTGATACAAAGAATTGGTGAGTTGTTTCCTTAGTTTTTTCACTTTGTATTTTCCTCTGATGTATTTTGTGATGGGTTTGTCTCGTTCGAAGGAGATTTGTTTGCAAGGCTTCTAGAACTAGAGGGATCTTCAGAGAGTTCGTAAACGAGGGTTCCAATCAAACCCATAACGAATCCGATCCATAAAGACCACCAACCCAGTTTGATTTTTTCTTCTGAGTCCACCATCAACGATCTATCGGTATATTGATGTAAGGGCTAAAGGGGGGTCATTTACGACACGGCTTAGGGAACTGTGACAGTAGCAATGTCAGAAGCGAGGGCAGTGGTGTATTTGGTGAGAACTGTACTTGCTGGACCTTGAAGTACAGCACCGTTTGAATCGAACTGTGAGTTATGACAAGGGCAAATATATTTTGTTCCATTGTATGCACCAACTGTGCATCCAGTATGTGTACATATAGCTGAGACTGTCACAATATCGGTGCTTGCGCCTGATAGGCTGATACGTGTTACAAAGACTGTCTTGGTCCCACTAGTGGCATTAACAGTGAGAAGGTAAGAGCCGTTTAGGCTAGATAAGTTAGTATAAGAATTTAGATTTAGAGTAAACTTATTCGATCCATCCGTTGTGACAGTAGAGGGGGTTGAGGTGGCAGAGGGAGATGGGCTAGAAGAAGAAGTCGTACTGGGGTCTTCTGTTGATGATAGTTTTTTTCCACAATTCAAAAAAATTCCGCCAGCAGTTGATAGGAGAGCTGCTCCTCCAACTGACTTAAGAGAGGATTCGATAAATTTTCTTCTAGAAACACATTGTGCGCATTTTGAGGTCTCATCCATGAAATATTCCTCCGAGAACAATTTTACTTTTTCTTTTCCGCTTTGTCTATAAACCCATAAAGAATAGTCAGTCCTACCAAGATCCAAAAGATCCAAAATGCAGGCGCAGAGGGAGATTGAAAGTCTAGCCCTGTAATCTCAAATCCTTCGAGAGATACTTTGATTCCGATCAGCAAAACAAGAAGGTAGGCGGTGTTTTCAAGAGACGGAAATTTATCTAATATATTAATGAATAGATTTGCCGCAAAGCGCATCATGATGATGCCTAAAACTCCACCCGTAAAAATGACCCAGAACTTTGATGTCAATGCAATGGCAGCTAAAATCGAATCAAGGGCAAAGGCAACATCCGTCAATTCTATGGCTAAAACAACCCGCCAAAAACTTAAACGGGGCTTGAGGACAGGGTGTTTTACCTCTTGAGAACTTTTTTGAAAAAAATGTCTACCTGACGTGAGAACGAGATAGCCACCTCCAATGAACTTAATCCAATGCCATTGCAAAAGTTCTCGAATTAAGAGTAGGGCAAGCAAGCGAAATCCTATAGCCCCCAATAGTCCGTAAGTCAGAGCTTTTTTCCGTTTTTCTTTTGGGAGCTTTTTTGCAAGCAGTGCGAGAACCAGGGCATTATCAATGGACAGAATGCCTTCTAGGAAAACCAGAAATAAAATAAGTAAAAGGTCGTTTAGCATGGGACATGATTAGTGTGTCATTAGTGCTCTCTTTTTGTAAGGTGAAAAATTAGTTTATTTTTTTAATAGAAGCGAGCCACTTTTTATAAAAACCAGTGTAGTAGAGCTTAAAAAATGAGTCTTCATGGAAAAGGTCTTTTATATGAGTCACTAATTTCCCAAGATTTGGATACTCTTCTTTCAATTGTGCAATGATTGCGTCTTCGATTTTTTTATCATCATCAAGATTACCGAGCATATTAAAAACAAATTTCATCCAGGTTGACTGATCTTTCTTTGTCCTGCATAAGCCAGAGTTTTCTTCGACATCTAGATCGGATGAAAAATCAGTGAGTCCAAAGGGATATTTTTCTTCTTTGAGATCTACGTCATTTTTAACATGAGGACGTTTTAATAGTTTTGCTGTTTCATAAAATTTTGTATCCTTCATCATTTCGCAATGGTGATGAAATTTTTTCGGAGTTGACCAAGAAGATGTGCAGTGAAGGATAAATTTTGGATATAGCTCTGTTTGAAGTAGGTTGTAAGGCTGCATTCGGACGTGAACGTAAGCTTCTGTCGGAGAGATTTTTTGTAGTTTAGAATAGTCTTCTGGAACAATATACTCGGGGGTAGAAACATACATTTTGAGTAATGGCAGTAGGAACTGAAGTTTGGCTCCTTCCATTTTTCTATAATTTGCATAATCTGTAATGGAGTTATGGATCACCTGGATTCTTTGACCTAGGCATTCTGCTTCGGGAGCAATCACCACCTTGACGTCATTACTAGAAAATGCAACCGAGCTGAATATAAAGAGAAGCAAACTAATCATGGGTGTTTCCCTGAGGGGTATTTTCCGGCTCATTTTTAGCTTGGTTAAAGTTAGCTTCGTCTGGAGGACGTACATCCTTCATAAGGCTTTTGGCCTCTTCCGTAAACTCCAGGCTCATTTTATAAAGCGCCTGTAAAGTCTCTGCCATTTGTTTCATTTCTTCTGTCATTGTTTTTAGGCTTTCGGTGAGCTGTTTGACGTACTCTTTATAGTCTTCGAGTTCTTTTGCCATCTTAGCGGTGTTTTGATCCATGGAAGCGAGGTGTTCGTTTGTAGCGCCACAGCTGCTGAAATTTAAAATTAGAAGCAGAGTGATTAGAATAGTGCAAAGATTTTTCATATAGTTCCTGTGTAAGTCGTGGGAGCATATAACATAAAATGACTCAATAGGTCAATGCGTTGGGTGTTAATAATTAGTTGCTTTATTTAGCAAGTTGGGTTAATCTGATATAGTGAAGCAGAGGCGATCCTATTCAATATCAATAACAGTGAATGGTCGCCAGATTAACCAGGGGATCATTGATCCTATGCTTTTCGGAGGAAATAAAATGTCAGGAATTAAAACTGTAAATGGCGATTTTTTTCCAAACGACAAGAGACTTGAGGAGGTTAGAAAACGTCTTTCAGATCCTCATGTTTTAGGAAGCTCAGTGCTGGCTGAGAATGCTTCTGAGATTGAACGTGCAAAGTATAAAGCTTGTGAATCAATTTTGAAATATCGGAAAAAAAATGGACTCAAACAAAAGAAGTTAGCTGCCCTTTTGGGAATTGATGAATCCAGAATGAGCGAAATTCTTCATTATAAAACCGAAAAATTCACTCTGGACCGGCTTATTGGATACTCTCAAATTCTCTACCCAAACCTCAGGTTAAATTTAATCGCGGCATAAACTGAGCCATGATGGATTCGAACCATCGACCCTCACATTAAAAGTGTGATGCTCTACCGACTGAGCTAATGGCTCCCGTTAAGGAAAGCAAATGGTTATCAGAGACTTAGCTTAAGGGCAATAGGGATCCTTCAGGAGAAGAGTTTCTTCCCTTCCTGGGCCTGTGCTCATGAGAATAATGGGGATTCCCAAGTATCGCTCAACGGTATGCATATAGGTTTGGAGCTCCTGAGGGAGGTCCTGGACTGTTTTTACACTAGAATGGTCATAGTGAGGCCATCCTGGGAGGATTTCATACACGGGCTCCACCTTCTCTAGGTCCTCAATACAGGAGGGGAGATCGTGGAGAGTGCTGTTTCCCAGCCGGTAGCCTGTGCACACCTTGATGTGTTCAAAGCCCTCAAGGACATCAGCTTTCATGAAAGCCAGACCCGTGAGCCCATTGACTTCGACCGCATATTTGAGAGCGACCAGATCTAGCCACCCTGTTCTTCGGGGGCGTCCTGTGGTTGCGCCGAATTCTGCACCGATTTTACGTATTTTTTCCGCAGTTTCTTTTTCTGTTTTTTCGATTTCGGTGGGGAAGGGGCCCGTACCAACACGGGTGGTGTATGCCTTACTGATGCCGATCACTTGGGTTTGGATGTTCAGACCTATTCCTGAACCGGTGAAAGCGCCCCCCGCCACTGTATTTGAGGAAGTGACATAGGGATAAGTTCCGTGGTCCACATCTAAAAGGGTTCCTTGGGCTCCTTCGAATAAGATCGGTCTTTTATTGCGAACGGCTTCGACCAAAAGACTTCTGGCATTGGTCACGAAGGGTTTCAGTTTTTCTCCCAGTTTTAGACACTCTTCATAGAGAGGTCTTAGTTCAATCAGTGGAGCTTTGAAGTGATGCTGCATGAGAGTGTTTTTTTCGTCGATGGCAC
>JAHFAB010000329.1:2745-3269 GCA_023250795.1 Bacteriovoracaceae bacterium | reverse complement strand
CCATCCCCACGCAGATCACATTCATGGCATTGACGAGTTGAGAAGTTTCAACTTTCTCCAAAAAGAACAAATCCCACTCTATGGCAACGACTGGACAGAGGGAGATCTCAATGAGAGATTCCCTTATATTTTTAACCCTACTCCAGTCGAAGGAGGAGGAATCCCAAGGCTTCGGTTTCATAAAGTGGACTCAAAAGATCAGAATTTAAACCTGGGTGACGTTCCCATCACCCCCATTTCTCTTCAACACGGCGCAAAAGAATGTTTAGGCTATCGATTTGACTCCATTGCCTATATCACTGATTGCAGTTATATTCCCCCCGCATCTATGGACCGTTTGAGAGGACTTTCTGTGCTTTTTTTAGATTGCGTCAGGCTCGCCCCGCATCCAACACATTTTAATCTGGATCAAGCTTTAGAAACTATTTCCGTACTCAAACCCGGAAAAACTTTTTTGACCCATTTGGGTCATGAGTTCGATTTCACGGTATGGAGTAAAAAACTACCCAAAGGGGTTTTCTTGT
>JAHFAB010000329.1:0-2735 GCA_023250795.1 Bacteriovoracaceae bacterium | reverse complement strand
TATAAGAGGAGGTTTTCATGATTGTAGGAGTACCCAAGGAAATTAAGAATAAGGAAAATCGAGTGGCTATGGTGGTAGCCGGAGTTCGAGCACTCACCCAAGCAGGCCATAAAGTTTTAGTCCAACACCTAGCGGGAATTGGAGCAGGAATCAGCGATGAAGATTATAGAAAAGCGGGCGCAACACTGGTTGAATCAGCTAAGGAAATTTTTGACCGCTCCGAAATGATCGTCAAAGTCAAAGAACCTCTTCCTGAGGAGTACCCACTCCTGCGCGAAGGACAGATTCTTTACACCTACCTTCACTTAGCCGCAGATGAAAGACTCACCAAAGCCCTTCTTGAACGAAAGATTGTGGGGATTGCTTACGAAACAATACAACCGGCCGACGGATCATTGCCTCTCCTGGCTCCGATGAGCGCCGTAGCAGGACGCATGGCTACGCAAATTGGTGCGACCTACTTGCAACACGACCACGGAGGAAAAGGAATGCTGCTCGGTGGAGTCACTGGAGTAGAGAGAGCCAATGTGGTGGTCTTAGGAGGAGGGGTCGTTGGGATTAACTCAGCTAAAATGGCTGTAGGCCTAGGAGCAAAAGTGACGATCTTGGACGTCAATGTTCCAAGATTAGATTACCTGTCAGATATTTTTGGAAATGAAGTCACCACACTTTATTCGAACAGCGAACAAATTGAAAAATCAGTCCTCAAAGCGGACTTAGTGATTGGAGCGATCCTTGTGCCCGGCGCAAAAGCCCCGAAACTCGTCAATCGAGACATGGTCTCTCGGATGCAACCCGGTGGTGTGATTGTCGATGTGGCAGTTGATCAAGGAGGTTCTGTGGAGACGTGCCGCCCCACTAGCCATGAACACCCCACCTATGCTGTGGATGGTGTCATCCATTATGCTGTTCCCAATATGCCCGGAGCTGTTCCAAGAACTTCGACTTATGCTTTGACCAACGTCACATTAAGGTATGCCGTGATGATTGCGAATCTGGGTTGGAAAGAGGCTGTAAAAAAAGAAGAAGCCCTGTTCAAGGGAATTAATGTCCACAAGGGCAAAGTGGCCTATAAACAAGTAGCCGATGATTTAGGCCTTCCTTACGAACCTGTGAAGGTCTAGAATAAGTACCATCTACCTACAGGATGGTACTTTCATGGCTGAAGAAAAAAAAATAGAAGAAGCGGCTGCCGCAGAAGAAGCGCCCAGCGGCACTAAATCTCCCAAAGGTCCACTCATTCTAGCGCTTGCAAATACTTTGGCTGTTTTAGCTGTCATGGGACTACTCGTTTATACGAAGATGATTTTCAAACGCCCTGTGATCACCGAGTCAACCGAGAGGGAAAAACTGGCTCTGAAACACGCACACCCTGAAGCAGCTTTGACTCCCGGCACACTCCAATTTGAGCCCTTCACCGTCAATATTCAGGCCATACCCACACAACCTAAACTAGCCGAAGGAACGCAAAAACAAATCCATGGGAAACTTCATTATGTCAATATGGGTTTCGCGCTGGTTTTCAAAGACAGCCGGAATCAAGAGGATATAGAAAAAATCAAGCCCTATCTGATGGACAAATTATTGACTCTCCTAGGGCACAAGTCATTTCAAGAACTTACAACAATGCAGGGCCGCTATATTCTAAGAACGCAAATATTAGAAATTTCAAATACTCTTGCCGAGCGCGAAATAAATTCGAAGACCCCTCAAATCACACAGGCATATTTTACCCACTTTATTGTACAGTAATTCATAGATATACTCAGAAGGAGATGGAAACTGTGACCCCCCATTCAAAAAAAGCTCCCCACGTCGCTCCTACACGTTCAAGGCTCTTGATTATCGATGATGAAGTGGCTGTTCTAAGACTTTTGAAAGTCATGCTTTCTAAGGCTGACTACGAAGTTGTCACCTGTGAAAGTGGTGCAGAAGGGCTCAGACACTTATCTAATGGAGTTTTTGATTGTGTCATCACTGATGCTGTGATGCCTACGATGACTGGATTTGACTTTGTAAAATCAGTCAGAAGACTTCCACAATTTGGCAGTATCCCTATCTTAATGCTCACTCGAAAAAGGCACAGACAAGATGTAAAAAAAGCAGTCGAAGTGGGAGTAACGGATTATGTCCTAAAACCAATTGACGAGCACCTTTTCTTAGACAAAGTAGAACTATGTTTGAAAAAAGGAATGGGAAAACGTCATGTCTTTGAATTACAAATTTCGGGCCCTATAGCTGAATCCGGAATTTTACTCAACTGTCTGATCTTAGCAATCAGTGAAACAGATATCACCCTATGGACTCAAGTTCCTATTTCACCTGATCAAGATTACTCAATCAAAACTAAAATTTTTCATGAGATCAATATTGATTTTCCAACCCTCAAACTTTTGAGATGCGAGCTTGTACCCGCTGCGGAAAATCGAGGTCCAGGCTATGAAATCAAATTCGCATTTTTCGGACTTCCTGAAGAAGACCTCAGAAAAATTCGTGCATGGATCCAAAAAGAAGCAATTAAGCGAAAAAAATAAAGCGGGGGTCCTGCTTGAGTTCAACTGGATCCACTCCACTCATCGATTTTTTCAATGCCTCTTCTAGAAGTGCGATCATCAAAAGCAAATCTGTCTGTCTACACGTTTTTCGATCTAAATAATCATCGATCCCGGTTGTAATTTGGGAAATGACAGAAAATCCATAGGATTCTGCAATCCCAGCTAATTTGTGGGCAATAA
>JAHFAB010000328.1:1023-3274 GCA_023250795.1 Bacteriovoracaceae bacterium | reverse complement strand
ATTACTTGGCCTGATCCGTCCTTTCCATTGCGGTTTTTCCAAAAACGATTGCTGTTTTAAGCATATTACTCCTTGCCTTTGGAGGTCCGATTGCTTCTCTCTTTGGACTTTTATTTGGGAAAATGAGCATTCAGTTTAAATCTGGAAAGTCCCTCATTGGAACTCTTGCGGGCATAGCCACTTGCACTTTAGTGACTTTGATATTTTTAAAGGGTCTGCCGGATTTCCCAAGACAGTTTATTTTTCCTCTCACGATGGTCGGCGGTATTGTGGGTGGAGCTTCAGAACTATTGCCCTTAGAAATTGACGATAATTTTTCAATCCCCATTCTTTCTGGGTTTTCTCTGTGGTTAGCGTTTATTGTGCTGGGGATTTAGGGGTAATCACTTTAAAAATACGAACAGGTGGCGCCCCATCCATAAGATCAATTAATTCCAGCTCAGGAATATGAATTGTGTTTGACAGCTTAGTAATTTGTATTATTTGCTCACCAAAATGAGTCGGACTCTTACGCACTCGAACAGAAATTCCAGGTATAGTTTCTAGCCATTTTGAAAAAGTCATTGTGCCATTCTTTGTAACTATCTCAGTCTGTACACCAGGTTCAAACATGACAACAAATAAAGTGGACTTATGTGGAGTCATAATTTCAAAATATTTTCTAAGCAAATCAGACATACGATGTGTGTAGGAAAGAGGACCGTAATAATCAGTACCAAGGCTCATTTTTGGAAATTCACCAAGTGGGATATCCTCAACATATCGACCAGCCCATTCTTTAAACTTACCTAATTTAACTAGATATTTCAGTCCAGCGTCGTCTATTGCTGCATTTGAAGCTTTTGTGTGTACTATTCCAATAGCCGTTGGTATTTGGCTAGGACGTCTTAATGCAATATCTTGAAGAAATCTAGCCGCAGAATAGCCACGTCCAGAACCAAAATCAAACCAAACGTCTTCTGGCCCCAATGAATCAAGCGCTGCTGTAAAAGACTCTCCAATAGTGTCACGAAAATCTCTAATAGTCCGATCAACTTCAAAATGATTTGAAATCAGACGATTTTCCAAAAGAACTAACTGCTCCTGTAAACATGTATTTGTGGGGGGGGGGGTTAAATCTGCCGCATAAGATAATCTCCAGCCAATTACATTTAGGAAGAACAATGCAGAGACTAATGAAATGCCAATAATTTGACGTGACTTCACAAATTTTTCCAGAAAATTTCTCCCATTTGGATTATGATCGGAACAAACACAGATCTACTCAAATCCCTGAAGAGCTCGCATGTGCACTCCCCTTCTCGTGCACATGCTCACAACGGCTTTGAGCCCTGACCCAGACGGCACGCACTGTTTGAGCGGAGCAGTGGCGATTCGTGGTTTCAGGCGGGTTTTGAACTTTGTGTTGAACTTGGTGCTGAACTTCAGCCGGCTGAAGTAAACTATCTTCGTGGTCGAAAGAAAAAAGGTGTTCATGGAACGATTTTAAACAGCCAATTGACTTAGTACTCACAATTGAGTACCATGGATGGAGAACTGAAGCTTTACACGGAGCTCTGAAAGGGTTTTATTCTATTCGGTTAAATCAACAATGGCGTACCATTTTTGAAGTCCGTCCAGAAAAAAATGTCATAGTGATTCGAATTGTGGCTCATGATTATAAAAGTGTTAGTCGGAGGTAAATTTTATGAAAGCAGGTAAACTTTTTGAAAACGCCCTAAAAAAAGCTGAGATTGACCTTAACGATGGAGACGAACTGAATGTCAAAGTAAAAAAGAAAGGCCGTCATCTAGAATTGATCGTTGATAACTCTGCTCTGCCTCCCTTTGAACATGAAATTTTAAACCGCTCCAGGCAAATTACTTCCCCAGCTAAACCTTATAAACCTAATCTTTCTACTGGAGAACGTATTCGTAGTTTAAGGAAAATGGCAAGTATATCATTGAGTGCCTTGGCAGAGAAAACAGGTATCAGCAAAGGTAGTCTAGGTTCCATTGAAAACGAAGAAAGGCCAGCAGGACTCAGTACTCTAAAAAGAATCGCTGAAGCTTTGAAAGTTAATATTTCTGTTTTGCTTAATTAAGACTCACACACCCTTGCTAAAACTCGTACTAGAAAACCATTTAGTATTGCGGATCAACTTATTTTAAAAAAAACTATAATCATCTGGAGAGATTTTGACTGGACTATCTCTCATCACACCACCAGCATCGCATCTCCATAACTATAGAATCGGTATTTTTCTCGAACC
>JAHFAB010000328.1:0-1013 GCA_023250795.1 Bacteriovoracaceae bacterium | reverse complement strand
TAAGCAGCTTGGATCAACTCCGTCCCGCCAAAGGCACAGACCAACATAAATAAAGTCGACTTAGGGAGGTGAAAATTAGTAATCATCCCATCAATGACAGAAAAATCAGCACTTCCTCCTTGGGCTTCTTTCTTGGGATGAATGAAGATAGAAGTCCTGCCTATGCCTGGTCGGATTCCATTTTCAAGCGTTCGTACAGTGGTCGTACCGACAGCAATGAGGCGGCGTTTTTCATTTTTAGCTCGTGTTAAATTTAAACAAGTTTTTTCAGAAACTTCATAAACCTCTTCATGCATTGGATGCAGGCGGATATCAGTGCTTTTCACAGGCCGGAAAGTTCCAAGACCAACATGAAGAGTGATCTCTTCCCATAAAATTCCTTTTTTGCATAATTTCCGAATCAACTCGTCCGTAAAGTGAAACCCTGCCGTCGGCGCTGCAGCTGAGCCAAGGTGTTTAGAGTAAGTGGTTTGATAAGTCTGAAGATCATGAAGATCCGCGCTTCTTTCTATATAGGGGGGCAAAGGCACTTTTCCTGCTCCACACTCCAGCGGATCTCGATCAAACTCTACAACTACCGTGCCCTGAGAGCTCCCACTCGCCCCTCGAATGATTTCACCGTAAAGTCCTTTTCCATCTTCAGTTGGAACATAAAATCTGATCCCGAGCTTATGTTTTGCACTCGCACGAAAAGCACCCTCCCAGATATGAGAGTTAGAACCCAGTTTTTCCAACATGAGAAACTCTATCCCACCACCGAATTCTGCCGAACCTCCCAAGTTCTTTTCTAAAATACGCCGTCCCAAGAGCCGCGCTTTCATGACTTTTGTATTATTAGCTACAAGCACATCATTAGAACGAAGCAAATCCGGCAAATCTCTAAATATACGATGCTCCCATTTTCCATTCTCTCTATCGATCACTAAAAGCCTGGAAGAATCTCTAGGTTCAACTGGCACTTGCGCGATGAGTTCTTTGGGCAAGTGGTAATCGTAAGTTTCTAAAGAATAAAA
>JAHFAB010000327.1 GCA_023250795.1 Bacteriovoracaceae bacterium | reverse complement strand
CTTTGACTAGTGCCCACCATCGGAGTCATTTGTCGAAACAAACCCATAAACAAATCTTCTTCGTCTTGCACTCCTGCGCGATCTCGATAGTAGTTTAGTTTTACTCCGAGAGGATCGATCTGAAGCTTCCCATCTTTCAATGGATAGGCAGCATAACGAGCGAGTAAAGATCTTTCATAAGCAACACCATCCAGATTGACAGCTTCAGAATCAAGCCTTGGATTCAGCAAAGGCATTTCTAAATCTTCACGTAAAAACCCATTTAGCGAGGGAAATTTGAGTGCTTCGATGTTAAACACTCTGACTTGTCGATAAACATAATAACTCACGATGACTTGCTCACCTTTGTAAAGTTTCTGTTTATCGACCTCGGCTCGTAGAAAAAACTCTCTCCCCCTCCCATGTTTTCCAGACCCCCGAAGACCCATCCCGGCTCCGCCATAATTTTGAGGCGGAGGAGTGCCGATTCCAGATGCTCCCACATGGACAGAAATCGGAGAACCTTGGTATTTTTTCCCGTTAATCACAATGCTGATTTCTTTGATCTGAAAATCCCCGGCCTTTTTGGGTTTCAGTACGAGTGTTAAATCTTGTTTTGCCCGATTCATAAATTTTCCATTTTCATAAATGGACTCGTTAAACGTGCTGGGTAACTCATTGATCAGATCAAAATCTGGGGCCAAATAATGAGGCTCACTTGCTTGCAACTCTCCATCGGATTGTACAGAAAACTTCAACGAAACCGCATCATCAAGAGTGACACTGCCACGATCGATACTGACTGAAAACTGAATATTTTCAGCAAATGTGAGTGTACTAAGAAAAAATCCTAAAATGAAAATCATTTACCAATCCTTTTCGTTTTGAATCGATTTTCCCTTTTGCTTTCTAAGCCTGGCCTGTAAGTCCTTTTCTTTATTGGAAAGCTCTGCCATCACACGTTGTGCATCTTCTTTGGAAAGTTTAGGGGACTTAAACTCTTCTCTCTTGTTGGCATAGTTTTTGTTTTTGTTTTGCCCTTGGTTTTCATTCTGGTTTTGTTGATTTTGATTATTAGATTGATCTTGCTGCTGTTGGTTTTTCTTATTTTCACCACCACTTTTATTTTGTTTTTTCTTTCTCAGCATCAATTCTAGATTTTTTCTCACATCTTTTTCTAATTCTTCATCATGAGTCGCTTTTGCAGCGTCTATAGATTGGAGATAGGCCTGAGTTGCTGACTTTGTGTCTCCCTTTTTTACCAAAGCTTCTCCCAAATTAAAGTAAGACTTTCCGGCTAGATCCGCATTCCCATTTTTCAAAGCTTTTCTAGCGACACTTTTAAACTCTTCGGCCGCTCCCTCTGGATCGCCCTCTGCCATTTTGATCAGCCCATGGTTAAACTGCAACTCAGGGGAGTTGGGATCTCTGGCCTGAGCCGACCCAAATTTTTTTTTTGCGGCCTCCACATCCCCTTTTTGAAGAGCTTTGATCCCACTCTCGTTTTCAAGATAGGTGTCTAAACTCGAGGCTTGAACGGGTGAAATCAGTAGCCCAGACACTAAGCTCATCATTAGAAGCAAGATTCTTGCTGGCAAAGAAAGCTCAAAAAATACAAGCATCACACCGATCGCCAAAGGAATTTGAAATCGCTCTTCATAAACCACATACCTTCTCTCTGCGTATTCGCCTCGGGCTAAGCTGCCCAAATCTTTTACAAGTTCGTCAACTTCGAGCTCTTCTGAAGTCACATTCCAATAGCGCCCCTGAGCAGTAGAGGCAATCTCCATGAGAGCTTGGGGTTTAAAACCGCTCACAATTGAATTTCCTCTGCGATCCTTTTTATATCCATGAAGCGCACCACTCTCGTCTCGGATCGGAATAGGACCACCCGTTTCAGTTCCTACCCCTAAAACATAGAGTCGCGCTCCAGAATCTAGAACTTTCTTAGCCGCTCCCACTGCCCTTTCTTCGTGATTTTCTCCATCAGAAATCAAAAGAACCACTCGAGTCGAACTATTCTGTACTTCACTTCCAGTGGCTTCTTCGGCCGCTCGATCTAAAGCACGCACTGCAGTTTCTAAACCGATCCCGATATCAGTACCTTGGTTTAGAATCATATTAGGGTTCAATATTTCAAGAGTTTCTGAAGCATAACCCAAATCTGTCGTCAGTGGACAAGCCAGGTAAGAGCTTCCTGCAAATGCGATAATGCCCACCCGATCTCCAGAAAGTTGGTTAAACAAAGTACGTAGAACATGTTTTGCTTTTTTCAGACGACTCGGAACCACATCTTCGACCCACATACTATTTGAAACATCCAATACGACTACAATATCTAAACCCGTCACATGAACAACTTCATCATGTTTTCCCCACTGAGGACGAGCCAAAGAGAGAAGGATAAAACCCATTGAAAGCAACCAAATCCATCGTTTTCTAAACTGCGCTCCCCAATCCAATTCTGGAATTATTTTTTTCCAAACAGAAGAATGGGCAAAAAATCCTAGAGTTTCTTTTTTCTTCTTTTGTTCAAATACAATCAAATAATAAAACAGTGGAAACAAAGCCAAAACCCAAAGCCACCCCGGAGAGACTATTCTCATATGAGAGTCCTCCACAGTGTGAGTGAAAGAACTTGCTCCAAAAGAAGTAAACCAAAAGCCAATTTCAAGGGTTTATGAAATAGGTCTTCATATTTTACTTTTTCATTAGACTTGACTTCGCTTCTCTCAAAGTGGTCAATCTCTGAAAATACAGAATCCAAAGTGCTTGCGTCAGTCACTCTGTAGAACTTCCCCTCTGTTGTCTTTGCGATTTCTTGAAGCAATTCTACATTCAGTTGATTTTCAAAAGGGATACGCCTCACGGTCACTTGTCCGCCAGGCCCACGCTCTTTGATTGGGAGCAAAACTCGCCCTTCTTTTCCAATGGCAACCGTATAAACTCGAATCTTATATCCTGCAGCGAGTTCTCCTGCCGTCACAGGATCCACTTGGCCCAGATTATTTTCGCCATCGGTTAATAAAATCACCACACGAGTTTTTGCTTTCGAATCTCTCAATCTACCTACAGCCATCGAAAGTCCATCCCCAATGGCTGTCCCATCTTTGAGAACCCCGATTTCAACGTCACGCACTGCTTTCATGACTATCCCATAATCCAAAGTGGGGGGTGAAAGAGTCAGCGGCTCTCCACTAAAAATGACAAAACCGATTCGATCGTTTTGTCGGCCCTTAATAAAAGCTTCCATAGTTTCTTTTGCAACATCTAATCTTGATTTTTCGGATAGGTCTTCGA
>JAHFAB010000326.1 GCA_023250795.1 Bacteriovoracaceae bacterium | reverse complement strand
CAAATCGAAGCGAAAGCATTGCGAAAACTCAGGCATCCCTCAAGAGCGAAACTTCTGAAGGCGTTCGTAGACTAAGCCGACAGCGGGGGCGACAAAAAAATGACAGGCACAAAGAATAAGTCAGCCATAATGTCGTACTTGCGGTTTTTTTTATTATGCTAAATAATTATATACAGAAACTTTATAAAAGGAGCATGTCATGAAAAAAATCGGGGTTGTCATTGTTGGTGTGGCGTTAATGAGTCTTGCGTCGCCCTCTGCATTTGCAAAAGCAAGGTTTGCTATCGTCGGAGCGGTGAATAATTTTAAGCCCACCAACTCCGGTTATGCTGGTACTTGGGGTGCAAAACTGGGTTATGGTGGAGGGGCATTAGTCGAATTTGGGATGAGCCCTCGTATGAGTTTTGAAGTGGGTGCTCTTTATTTGCAAAGAAAAACGCTCTTTACTTTTACTGATACAACAACAGACACCGTCACAATGACTCAAATTGAAGCTCCTGTTCAGCTTCGGTTTTGGCTCAACCACATGATCTCTCTCAGTGCTGGGGGTTATTATGCAATGGCTTTAGGGAAGGCAAAATCCACTTTAACTGGAACTTCGAGCTACGCAGACCAAGGACTTAAAACGAGTGACTATGGAGTCTTAGGGGGAATTTCTTTTAACTTCATGTTGAGTGGATCAACAACACTCGTCATTGACGGTCGCTATGTTCTAGGCCTGGCCAACTACAGCACTGTAACAGGCGGAAAATTCAAAAACACTGAAATGCAAGGACTAGTCGGTCTAAAATTCGGCGGGAATAAATAAACTTGGAGCTTGATCGCCCTTAAGCCTCGAGCAGCTTGATACGCGGTTTTCTTTTTACTGAAGCCCCATAAAGGGTTATAACTCCCTGGTATTCATATGAGGGCCCATAGCTCAGCTGGTTAGAGCTTCCCGCTCATAACGGGGGGGTCCCAGGTTCAAGTCCTGGTGGGCCCATTTGAACTCAAATTTGTTGTCCATAGATCACCCATTCCATCAATAATCTTTTTTGATCATCTCCCATTTTAGAGGGAAGGGGGGGCATAGGTAACTCTTTCTCAGAAAAAATGCGATAAATCGTCTGAGGCAATAGTTCCCTGAAAACACCTAGGTCAGTCTGGTCAGTTAATCCTTCCGGATTTTTTGCATAATGACAAGAGGCACAACTCACATCCACGATTTCTTTTTTCACTCGACTCCAAGTGACAGGACCAGTAGAGGGAGGAATGGATGGAGGAGATGCACTCACCGACGCCATCTCAGGAGCCCCATCGTCAATCCAAGCTCTGAGCATATCCAATTGGAGTGAAGTCAGAGTTCCATTTTTGGGCATGCTTTGTCTTTGAAATACATCTCGATCGATGTCACCCAAAACTCTCTTGATATCTTCAAACTGAGTCAATTGAGGTGAGCGCCCCGAGGCTTGCTTGTGACAACCCACGCAGCTTCTCAAAAACACTTTCTCGTTGACCTCTGAAAAACTAAGTGAACCTGAAGCAAAGCTTGAGGAGCGTTTGGGGAGAGGGTCGCCCGGCTTGTCATATTGAAAAGCACAAGAAAAACTCAGAAAGGGCAGAGCTATAATCCAAACGCTCTCCTGGTATCTCATGGTGGCTCTTTTAGCTTTGTTTTAAACGAATATCCACTTTCACAACGGCGTGATCTGCAACACCAATAGGTCCTGCTTTTTTCACAGTGAGGGAAAAGTCTTTCAGAGGAACATCAAACTGAGAAGTCACTCTCGACTGCCCCTTCACGGAAGAATCTGGTTCCACGTGAAGAGAAACGGGATAGACTTTCATTACTCCGTGAATCGTTAATTCGACCTTGGTTTGAATGTCCACAACACCTGTTTCCGATCGCTTCGCAGAACCAATGCCCGCTTTAAACTCCATCTGAATAGTTGGAAATACTACTGAATCAACCCCTGTCTCAGGAAGTGTAAAATCTGATTTACAAACATGATTCTCGGGAAAAGCGGACTGTTTATTGACATAGTCAATCCCCAAAGCCTCGCGCATATGACAATCTCGCTTCGAATCTCCAGAAGTCATCTGATCCAGTGGAACAGTGAACTTAGCTGAAGTCAAAGTCAGCGCTTCTAGATCGGCTACAACTTCAACACTTGCAACTTTAGCTACACCACGATGGGTTCCAAGGGGAACTAAAGCTCCATAACCAATTTCGAAATGAATACCAGAATCATCTGAGGAGAGCGGGACGAGAGTATAACCGATATCCTTCCCCAAGCACTCAATAGAACTAGAAAAGGGCATCCCGAAAAAAACTAAAACTACCCAGCAAACCTGTAAATTCATAAACCGTATCATATTAATAAATCTCCTCAGCCGAGACTGATAGCCTATTGCCATAGAATAAGCAAATCCCTCTCCCCCCAATCCAATTACGCAAAAGATGTAGTAGAGAGGGGGGAGGGGGATACCCCCTCTGTGGATGGCACTACACGTTTTGCGTAGTGAAATGGGTGGGTGGTCAAATCGCGCATGGCAAGCCAACAAACTCAGGGTGTGGGACCTCCATCACTTTTTCATCAAACGAAGAAGTTGTCAGATGTCCCTCTGAAAACCGAGTCAAAAGATAAATAGCTTCATTCCATTGTTTTTCTAAATGAATGGTAATCGCACTAAAGTGATTAATTCGATAAATTTTAGAAAAATCTCCGTGAATTTCAATCTGAGGATCGAAACCATTTGAGGATGCGAAACTCAAAGTGTTGCCAGTGTCTAAACCACTCAAACCATTTCCACCAGAAAACAATTCAGACGAAACTTCTTTCCCGTCTTGATAAGACGTATATCTGACCTGACTCTTGAGCGGTGATATCTCAAACTCTACGCCCGCCCCAGTTTCAAAGCCCCCACAAGTGATTTTTATCAAACCTCCCGAATCTGCGCCCGCGATTTCACTCGAAAGTAAACCTACTAGGCCCAAGCCCAATTCCAACACACTTAAAACCCCACCATAATTTCTTAAACTTTTCATACCCTTACCCCCTTCATTTTAGAGAGAGCAAAATCGCTCTCATGGAGGAGGGTATAAAGGGTTTTTTCATGTTTTAAAAATTAATTGATTTTATAATACTATTAAAATATCTAATAGATATGAGCCTCTCAGCCTCCCAATTAGACGCGTTTCTTGAAGTGGTAAAAACGGGGAGCTTTTCTCAGGCAGCAAAAAATACCTTTATCACTCAATCTGCACTTTCCCAGCGGATCATGAATCTAGAAAACGAGCTCAACACAGC
>JAHFAB010000325.1 GCA_023250795.1 Bacteriovoracaceae bacterium | reverse complement strand
GCTGGAGTTAGCGCTGGAGTCAGCATAGGATAAATTTAAATTCCCATACGAAAGAAAAAGTATAAAAAAATAAATCATGATTTTACCTGTTTTTGGCTTGCTCTCCTGAGGCGATCTTGGATTGCAAAACCCAAACCTTCTTGCACTGGGAACGGTTCAGCAATGATCACCTCGGCACTCGAAGTGTCTAATTGCCTGAGCGAAGAAAAAAGCTCTCGGGCCACGTTTTCTAGATTTCTGTCTTTAAACAGGGCTTTCACCGTGATTTCTCCTGAGGTCAGTTCTCGGAGTTTATTTTGTATCTCATTGGGGGCTTCATCAAAAAAAGCGAGAACTCCGACTCTCGCTGTATTTGAAATAAAAGCCAACTCTCCAACCTCAGTTTCTAAGAAGGATTTTTTCAAGAGATAAAGGGGTTTCTTGGGGGCGTAGTGATTTTCGAGCTGGCCAGGACTTGCTCCTGTTTTATTTTCGAACAGGATTTTTACTCCAAGAACAGACTGGATTTCTTCGATCGACACCGCTCCTGGCCTGAGAAGTTTTGGGATGCCAGACTGATCAATGGCAATTACGCTGGATTCTAAACCCACCTCACAGGCGCCTCCATCTAGGATAAAAGAGATGCGTTCTCCCAGTTCTTCAAAAACATCTTGTGCACATGTCGGACTGATCCTTCCAAAGCGATTAGCGCTTGGAGCGGCTATAGGAAAATCACAAACCGAAATCAGTTTGAGAGCCACCGGGTGTTTGGGCATTCGGACCGCAACTGTGTTCATACCAGAGGTCACAAGATCTGGAATTTTTTTATTTTTAGGTAGAACTAAAGTCAAAGGTCCGGGCCAAAACTTTGCCATGAGTTTATCAGCTTGGGATTTCATGAGTGGAGTCATCGATTTTAGATCGGTGACTCCAAGTCGTTCTAAATCTTCAAGTGTTTTCTGGTCCACATGCACAATCAGAGGATCGAAAGTCGGGCGTTCTTTCACTGAAAAAATTTTGGTTAGAGCCCCTTCATCAAAAACGTTTCCAGCTAAGCCATAGACAGTCTCAGTTGGAATTCCAACGACTCCTCCCTTTCTCAGCTCTTCTGCAGAGATTTGGATGGACTGATCTGTGGGGGGTAAAACAAGAGTTTTCATGCGCGATAAAGATTCCAAACTTCTTCCATTTTCATTCCGTGAGAGCCTTTGATGAGAACAACGTCTTCTGGGTGCAATTTTTCTTTGAGGGTTTTTGCCATTTCTAAATGAGTCGCACAATGTTTCATAAATCCTTTGAACTTTTTCTTTCTCAACTCATCCAAAAGCGATTTCATTCTTTCTCCGAACAAAAGGACATTTTCAATTTTTAACTCTAAAATCATTCGTGACACTTCACGATGGTATTTTTCTTCTACGGCCCCCAGTTCTAGCATATCTCCCAGGCAGGCCCACTTGATGGCTGGTGGCTTGAGTTTGTTTGCCGTTTCGTCCAGTAGTTTGAGCCCTGCTTCCATCGAGGTGGGATTAGCATTATAATAGTCTCTGATAAAGATCATTTTATTGGGCAATATCTCTATGACGGAGCGGTCAGTGGGATGGGGAAAATTTTCGAGTCCCAAACGGATTTCATTTGAATTGAGTCCCAGTGTTTTTGCTAGTGCAATGGCCCCTAAAAGATTTTTTGCATTGTGAATTCCTGGAAGAGGCAGTTTGAAGTGAAGAGGTTTGGATTCAAAATTTTCTACGGTGAGTTCTTCACCCGAATAGTGACCGACAATGACATCAAAAGCAAAGTTCGGCTTTTTCTGACTCATCTGATATCCCAGAATTCTACCAGTTTTTTCTTGAACCAAAGAGTCTAGCCACGGGTTGTCCAGGTCCAGAGCGATCGTTCCACCTTTTTTTAGGATCTCATATAAAAGAAGAGTCTCTTCCCGTGCGACGGTTTGCAAGTCTTTGAGTTTTTCAAGGTGTTCCGGCCCTATCGAAGTGAGGATTCCATGCGTAGGGTTGACGATTCTGACATGTTTTTCCATAGCACCGATTTCATCAATTCCGATTTCGACCACGGCTACTTGATGTTTTTTATGGAGTTCAACCAAGGTCATTGCAATTCCTAGGTAGCCATTTTGACTGCCTTCAGTTTTTAGGACTTTTTCGAATTTCCCCTTTAAAATCGCAGCTAAGAGCTCTTTTGTTGTTGTTTTTCCTTCACTTCCACCGATGGCGATGACTGGGATTTTAAACTCATTTCTCCACTCTTGAGCCAGTGTGCGAAAAGCCTGAACGGGATCGTCTACTCTAAAGAACACGACCTCTGCGTGCTCTTTTATTTCAAAATCGTTTCGACAGAGGACCCCTTTTACGCCTTTGGAAATAGCGGATTCGATAAAATCATGCCCATCGAAATTTTCGCCAGGGATTGCAATAAAAAGAGCTCCCGGGATCATTTTTCTGGTGTCTGTGACGACTTGGGTAAAAGAAGAGGGTTTAAGTTTCATCTCATCCAAGTTAACATGAACTGAGGTGACTTTGAACACATCTGAGAACAGTTCAGTTGGAATTTTAGGTGCCGGACAATTGGCTCGAATGTTGGTCCAGGCGGGGACTTCTTTGGGGCTTAATCCCCTCGTTTTTGCCTATGAGAATACCGACCCCGCCGCTCAGCTTTGCCCAGGTGCCATTTTTGGAAAATTAGATGATTCTGTTGCACTGAGGCGGTTTTTTTCACAGGTTTCCACCGTGATTTTCGAAAACGAGTTTATCCCATGTGAGTTGATCAAAGAGATTACGAAAACAGTGCCCGTTCGATTCCTTCCTTCGTTAGAAACTTTATTTTTGACACAAGATAAAATCCGCCAAAAAGAAGTTTTTAGAAAATTAGATCTTCCCAGCGCTCCATTTGAAAGTCTCAGCCCCAAAGAAAACGTTTCTAACTGGGTATCTCAAGTCATCCAGAAATTTGAGGGACAGTGTGTTTTTAAATGGTCGAGGCTGGGTTACGACGGAAAAGGAACGTTCATCGTTCGTGACGCTGTGAGGGATTTGAAGTCTTTGATTCAGTTTTGCAGTGAGGGTGTGTTAAAAAAGATTCCGGTTTTTGCCGAAAAAAAAATCAGCTTTCGAAACGAATTAGCCCTCGTTTCTGTTTATTCTACACAGGGGGAGTTTACTTCTTACCCCCTGGTGATCACTGAACAAGAAAATGGTATTTGCCGCTTCGTCAAGGGACCTGCCACAATGTTGGGAGTCGCACAGAAATTAGAAGATCAGGCTCGGTCTTATGCTAAAAAAATCGCTGAAGAGCTCGATCTTTAT
>JAHFAB010000324.1 GCA_023250795.1 Bacteriovoracaceae bacterium | reverse complement strand
GTCTACTCTGGATCTCACGCAGGTGATCTAAAACCAGGTTTGTACTTTCGCGTTCCAGTAATACTGCTTTTTCTGTCTGTTCCAGAAGCTCTGAGTCGGATAGTTTTCTGATGTCGGTTGTTTGCATAATTAACCTCGTCTTTCAAGTTGATTGAGACGAATCTATACCAAATATTTTACAAAAAACCACTAAAAAATAGCTTATTATTAAGAAAAATAAAATAATTATTTTGCAAACACACCCCGTAAAAACACCAAAATAAGTTTGCCCCATTCTTTGCGAGGCCTGGTTTTCTTGATGGGTAACTTTGTGAACATACGGAAGAGCTGGGCATCTCCACGCTAAGTCCACTGAGCAATCGCGTGCTTCCTCTACTTTTTAGAAAAGGAGGTTTTTTTACTGGATCTGCGCTTCTTACCAGGGCGAGAGCTTTTCCCCGCTCTGCTAGTCCCTCCAGATCCCTGTGAGAACTTCAGTCGAAGAGGACAGCCCAGAAATCCCCATTTTTCTCGAATGGCATTGACCAAATGTCTGCTTAAACTAAATGGGATTTTCTCTGGATCATTGACATGACAAGTAAAGGTCGGTGGGGTCCGACTTGTTTGATGACAAAGATAAAATTTAGCATTTTTAGGATTATGAATTTCTGCTTCTACACGCAGAAATTCAGTGAGTTCATGAGTGGAAATTTTTAGTTTTCTATCTCGGAGAAGATCCTCGATAAGATGTCCTAACTGATCAAAGCCCTGCTTTTCAATTGCGCTCATAAACATGAGAGGTGCGTATTTGAGATAAGCCATCTGACTTCTAATTCGCTCAGCGGCTTTTAATTTAGTAAATTTTTTATTATCCTTTTGTGTATCCCACTTGTTTACAGCAAGAATGACACTGCAACCCGTTTTTTCGATAATTCCACCAATCTTTTCATCTTGATCGGTGACCCCAACCGAACCATCTAAAAGTAAAATTGCAACATCAGCGCGTACCAAAGCCTTTTTGGCTTGAACTACGGATAGAACCTCAATCCCTTGTTCAGTTTTATCTTTTCTTCGAATCCCTGCCGTATCTATAAACGTATAGGGTTTCCCATTGAGTATGGCCAAAGAATCTACCGAGTCAATTGTGGTCCCAGCAATCGAGCTAGTGATCATTCTTTCTTCATCTAAGAGAGCATTGATAAAAGTGCTCTTCCCCACATTGGGTCTCCCCACAATTGCGACAGGCTTAGGTGCTTGCAGAAGTGGCGATTCTTCAACGTAAAGAGGATTTTTATAACCCACCTTCAAAACAGTTTCATAAAGTGCTTTTTTCAGGTCTTCCACTCCCCTTCCGTGTTCTGCTGATACAGTGAGGAGCGAGTCTAATCCGGTGGCATAAAAATCAAAAAATAAAGACTCATGAGATTCGGCATCTACTTTATTCACAACACCGATAATAGGTATGCGTTTGCCATGAATATTTTTAAGCCCTGTGGATTTTATTCTCTCTAAAACATAACTGTCAGAGGGGGTTAATCCCGAGTGTGCATCAAAAAGGAGTAAAATAACATCGGCTTGAGAAAGAGAGATTTCTACTTGCTGTGAGATCTCATCTTTGAAATGCTCACCCCCCAGACCCCCCGTGTCAACTAAGATTACTGGGAAATTTTTCCCATGGATCATCAATGTTGCTTTTGCCTCATTACGATCTCTTGTGACTCCTGGCTTATTATGGACTAACGCTTTTCTCTTCCCTAAGAGACGGTTGAAAAGAGTACTCTTCCCCACATTGGGTCTTCCGATAAAAACAAGTCTTGGAAACTGTGTCATTTCTTAAGAGTATAGCCTAAATATTTTAAACTTTCTTCTTTTCTTGTCCAATCTTTGAGTAATTTTACCTGGAGCCCTAGAAAAATAGATGATGGCACGTCTAAAAAAGCTTCGATCTTCTTTCTGGCGGCCTGGCCAATGGACTTAATTTTTGCCCCCCCATTGCCAATGACAATTCCTTTTTGAGACTCCCTCTCCACATAAATAACAGCTTCGATACGGATGGGAGAAGATTCCTTGAAGTTTACAATCTCCACTGCGCAACAATAGGGCAATTCTTCTTCTAATTGTAAAAAAAGCTGTTCACGAATCATTTCTGCGACAAAAAAACGTGTGGGTCGATCCGAGAGCTGGTCTGGATCTGGATAAAGCAAAGGTCCTTTCGGAAGTAGGCTCCATGTTTCCCTTAAGAGATTTTCGATGCCTGTTTGATGCAATGCTGAAATAAAATGAACCCCTTTGAACTGAAGACCCATGTTTTGCATATAGGATGAAAGTTCCTGAATAAAACCCTGGATTTTTTTATTTTTTTCCTCTCCCCGAATCAAATCTTCTTTATTGATAATTAAAAAAACAGGTCCTTTTACATTTTTCAGTAATTCTAAAACAATTTGCTCATGGAAGAAGCAGGAGTTTGGGTCCACCAAGTACCAGACCACTTCACCGGTGTTTTCTCTTAATGTCTCTCGAACTTGAGAAACCATGTACGAATTGACCCCGCCCTCTTTTGCCTGATGGATTCCCGGAGTATCGATAAAAATCATTTGACCTTGAGTCCCATTCGGAAGGGGTTCGGTAAAAACTCCAAAAATACGATCCCGAGTCGTCTGTGCTTTGGGAGATACAATCGAGAGCTCTGAACCTAGAATCTGATTCATCAAAGTGGATTTCCCCGTGTTGGGTCTTCCCACAACGGCAACCATACCAACCGATGAAGTCACCACTGTAGTCATATATGACTACCCGAGAGTTTGAATCGCAGATTGTGCTGCATTTTGCTCCGCTTCTTTTTTAGAGGATCCTGAAGCTTTTGCAAGAACCTGTCCATTCATTCTGACCTCAACTTCGAAGACCTTTGCATGATCAGGGCCTTGGGTTTGCAAAAGATAATAAGCGGGCGTGAGCTTCCACTTGGCTTGGAGAATTTCTTGAAGCTGTGTTTTATGATCGTAAAAAGAAATGAGCTCGTGCTCTTCTTCGAAGAAAGGAGCAAAAAGGTGCCGGACGACTGGGTACACTGCATTAAACCCACCGTCTAGATAAAGTGCCGCAATCAACGCTTCTAAAGCACAAGAAAGAATGGAGGGTTTAAGATTCCCCCCAGTGAGAGACTCTCCTTTTCCTAAGCGAAGCACATTTTGAATCTGAATTGACTTAGCCACCTCTGCTAGAGTTTTTTCGTTAACAACTGCGGCTCTCATTTTTGAAAGTTGTCCTTCGTTTGCATTGGGGAATGATTCGAGTAGGATATCCGAAATAATAACATCTAAAATTGCATCTCC
>JAHFAB010000323.1 GCA_023250795.1 Bacteriovoracaceae bacterium | reverse complement strand
ATTTGGGGGGGGAAGGAGAGGTCGCCTGTTCATCTATTGTCCAGCTTGGTCGGGGTGGCGGGATTCGAACCCACGACCCCTTGCTCCCAAAGCAAGTGCGCTAGCCAGGCTGCGCTACACCCCGACATCTGAAGAGCGCTCAGACTAGTCTAAATTGAGCAAAGATGCCAGGTGCTTTTTAACTGGCTTCAGAAAGCCACTCTAGGTGAGAAATCTCATGAAGAAGCCCACTAAAACAGGCCGGATCTAAACTGACCTCTTCTTTGAGTGCCTGAGCTCTCAAACAAAGCTCCACTCTACCCTGAGTTTCCGCATATTTCGAAAGCTGATCCAAGGCTTCAGAAAACTCCGCCCATTTCTCAGCTTCAAAATACTGCTCAAGCCTTTTTCTTAGAAACTTAATTTCTAAAAAGTGATCATCCATAATGACTGGGTAAATCTTACCGCCTTCACATTTCTAAGTCAAAGGACGAACATGTTTCAAAGGGGCCTTGAATCTCCCCCCAAAACCTCTTATACTCCTCACTAATATGATGCTCTTTGATAAGGAAAAGTATCTTAAGATTTACCGCACCCAAGGACTCAGCGAAGCACTCACGGCTCTCCACCATGACAAAGAGAGACTTGAGCAGCTCACCTTCGAAGGGCCTTTGGGGTATAGCCGTGACCTTTGGGATTCGCTCGAAGTTGTGAGAAATTTTTCCGTAGAGCTTTGGCAACTAGGCCTCAAAGAAGGTAAGCCCTCAAACCTCCCGGAAACTGCTTCTATTAACTGAAACAGTCCCAGCTACTAACTCGTGCAGTCCCTGTTTCTTAGGGTGGATTGCGGCCATCAAAAATCCAGCACAAAAAGGAAGATAAGAAATTAAATAAGAAAAGAACCGAACCATAGACTGCTTGATCGTAATCGGACCTAATGTGTCAGCGCTCACAACATAGATATTGAAAGGTCTTTTTCCCAGCGTGGTTCCCCAGTAAAAATGCCCCCAAACATAATAGGGAAATGCCAAACAAAAATAGAGCCCGACATTCACGATTTGTAAATAAAATGGATTAAACGCGTCACTAAATGGTGGGGCTAATTGTGCATGCATTTTCATATACAAAGCCCAAACTCCATAAACCATCCCAAGTAAGATATATTCTAATAACCAAGAAAGGGCCGTCAAAACCAGGCTGTCAATGATATCTGCAATCAAACGAATCCAAAAACCCGCGTAACGCACACTCATTTTTTTGAACCAAGTTTTGAGCCAAACTTTGTAATCGACAAAAGCAATCCAACGAAAATAAGTCCACTGGCAAGCACAGTTCGCAAAGTAACCACTTCATCATACCAAAGCCAAGTGATCACACTGGTGACTACAGGCTGGAGGTAGATAAAGACAGCTACGTGAGAGGACTTGGCGTGCGCGAGAGCCCAGAAGTTTAAAAAATAAGTGGCCAGAGTCGCACCCAGTATTGCAAATAAGACCGCGCCCCAAAGCGTAGGGGTCATGACAGGCCAAACCACATTCATCCAATCCGGTATAGCTAAAAGCGTTAAACCTACACTACCGTATATAAAAAGCCAGGTCGTCGTCCAAACAGGATCATGCTTTGTCAAAAAGTTTTTGCTATAAGATAAAAACAAACCGTAACTCAGACAATTGAGAATAGTGAGAAGATCACCCACCATTGTTGTATTAGAAAGCGAAAATTCTTCGACCTTTCTAATCACTAATACCCCAGCAAAAGCCGAAATAAATCCAATGACCCTCATGAGCGTAGCTGGCTCTTGTCCTCGCAAAGTCACGATCAAAAGTGTAAAAATAGGAATCAATGTATTGAGGATCGCGCTATTGGTCGAAGTCGTGTACTTGAGACCCACTAAAAAAGAAGCTTGGTTGATAATGGTACCTAGAAGAGCAAAAATCACCATAGGTCCAAAATACTTCCAACCACCCACTGGGTGTTTTCGGCCCGAAGACAGAGCAAACCCAAGCATGACCAGAGAGGAAATAATAATCCGAATGCTGGACCAAAGCAGGGGTGGGAAAAACCCGACGACCACTTTAGAAACCACATAATTAATTCCGAAAAGTACTTGGATTACAATCAGTGCAAGGAAAACAAGCCTGGTAGAGGGTGCTGTTTTGGTCATCATGATAGAGACTGATGATCTCTCCAAGCAAGAGAAAGGTCAATTACTTAAATTCACAATACCCCGCCGATCTGCGCAATCGTCTGAGCTGACCTGAAAGAGCTTGCAATAGTCAGGGTTCATCCGCCTGACAAACTCTCCGCTGAAGTAAATATGATGATCTAGATCAGATAAAGAATATTTATTTCTAAAAACGTTGAAGTCGTAAATTTCTTGAACAGTATGAGAGTCTTGTTCTGCCCTCACAACGACTTGGAAAGTAAAGACACCTCCAAAATCTGAATAGCTGACATTCTGTACAGACTCGTCCCGAGTCGAAAAATTCTTAGCCTTTTCCTTGGGGTCCGAACGAAGTTTCCATTTTTTAATTTCGATCTCGATTTGCCCTCTGGGTAGAAACTTAAAACTCATTTCCCTGGGAGAACCTTTACTATAAGGTTCAGTATTTTCTAAAACAGTACGTAAACTTGAACTCTCCTGAACTTCTAAATCACTTTTCTGATTTTCAATTTTAACAAAATCCTCTCTGAGTAGTTTTTCGCTAGTCAATCGATCAATGGCCTCTCTCAAAGATTTAGCCTTTTCCAACCCCTGAGGAGTTTGATCTTGTTCTGCCAAGTGGAGCTCTTGGCTTTTATCAGAAATTTCTTTTTTAATTTCCTCGATTCTCTCATCTGAATCGTCCACTTCACCATAAGATTTCAGCTTTTCTGCAATCGCACACTCATTTTGTATGAGCTGATTCATTTCTACAGTCAGTTCATCTAATATTTGAGATTGAGTGAGAACAGAAGACACCTCGGTCGCTTGAAAATTCTTTTTCCAAAGGAAAAAATCATTCTTTTTTAGAACCAGATCCTCCGCGGAAAAAGTCCTCACCTTTGTGGTCACGGGCTCAGTCTTTGCAGTGTCTTTAGGAGCATAAACCGGATTGACATTGCAACCCCAAAATCCCATCACCAGAACAACCCAAAAAACCAATCTAAAAGTAGCTTTTAAGCTCATAAATAAAAACTCCCTAAAAGAATAAGACTAATTCTCCCATAATTAGATCATTTTTGGGAACATTTTTTCCAGAGAGAGGGTGGCTCCAGGCCAAATTAGCTTGAAAGGGTAAGACCGATCTTCCAGCCTGATACATCTCCACTGTAGAAAATCCAGCCATGAG
>JAHFAB010000011.1 GCA_023250795.1 Bacteriovoracaceae bacterium | reverse complement strand
AACGTTGACTGAAGGAAAACCAAAACTTGTTTCCGTTATAGCTATGAGCTCTCCTATGGGAAATAACGAAGAAGCGACAGTTTTGAAACTCGCAGCATCTCTTGAAAAAGGAAGTGAACACCCGTTGGCTACGGCTATCGTGAATGGCGCGATTGAAAAATCCATCACTCTTTTATCAGTCGAGAATTTCTCATCCATTACTGGAAAAGGAGTCCGCGGTGAAATTGGAAATCTGACCGTATTTCTTGGGAACTCTGCACTGATGAAAGAAGTAGGAGTATCAACTCAAGATGGTGAACAAACAGCTGAAGGACTACGCAAAGAAGGACAGACAGTCATGTTTGTGGCCACAGGTAAAACATTGATTGGATTGATTGGCGTAGCCGATCCGATTAAGTCTACTACTTTAGCGGCCATTCGCTCTCTACACAATGAAGGTCTAAATATAATCATGTTGACCGGAGACAGTCGAACTACTGCTGAGGCAGTGGCCAAAAAACTCGGTATTGATGAAGTCGTTGCAGAAGTTCTTCCCGAACAAAAAGTTGAGACGATTGTACGTTTACAGAAAGAAGGTAAAATCGTTGCGATGGCTGGTGATGGAATTAACGATGCACCAGCCTTGGCCCGTGCTCAAGTAGGCATTGCTATGGGCACAGGGACCGACGTGGCCATGGAAAGTGCCGGAGTTACTTTAGTAAAGGGAGACCTGATGGGCATCGTGCGCGCTAGAAAGCTCAGTCGGGCAACGATGACAAATATTAAACAAAACCTATTTTTTGCTTTCTTTTACAATGCCGCTGGCATTCCCATTGCGGCTGGCGTTTTGTTTCCATTTTTTGGAATTCTATTGAATCCAATGATCGCTGCAGGAGCGATGAGCTTGAGTTCTGTTTCAGTAATTGGGAATTCGCTACGGCTGAAGAAAAGTACAAAGCGGCCTGTACTTTTCCGAATGCTGAAAAAATTATTTTTAAAAAACTAGCAGACTTGACACACCAATACAGCTCTGCTATGTCATGTCCCTGTAACGACAGAATCCAGTCAAATCTCTCAAATGAGTTTTCTGGGACTGTGAGTGAGCAGAAAAATGATTTGAGTATGCTAACTTTTTCAAGCTCTTTTTAGGGAATAATTAAGGAGAAAATTATGAAGTATTTTATTCTTTCAATGCTATTTTTTGCTGCATTGGTCGAAGTTCAAGCGACTGAGATCACTGGAAAAAATTTAGAAAAACTTTCCTGTTCCCACTATATCAATCCTGATGAAAACCCAACACTTTCAGTGACGTTCAAAGAAAATAAAAAAAATGTTGGAACAGCACTTGTTACAATTCAAGAAAGATCTCGCTATTCTGCTGATGATCGATTCTTAGATTTTGTCAGAGATCAGCTTATGCTGATCAGTGGCGATGCTACGCTCGTTAGCTCGAATGATGATAATGAAGTTGAAAAAATTGTGCTCAATAAAACAGGAAATAATGAAAGTGTTGCTGGCAAAATTTATTTTAATAATAAAGCGTATGAATTGAGTTGTATTTGGACTCGATAAATAATCTATGATATGCTCCCCATGTAGTTCAATCCATAGGGGGAGCATTTATGAAACGGATTTGTTTTTTGGCGGTGGTTTTTTTTCTGAGCTTGTTTATTTCACAGTTCTCTATTTCCAGTGCCGACGAGCCGGCTCTCATTGCAATTACAGTTGACTCGCTCACGAATCTCAACGGAAATGCTGCGCTAGAAGCCTGTGGAACGGCTGTCCATAAAAATAAAATAAAACCGCTCATTGTTACCATCAAACATGATCTTTCATTTTACAGTACTCTCACGGCACCTAATGACAGGTGGTGCGTAGTTTTTAAAAGATGGAATTTTAACGGAGAGATTGGCGTAAGCGCTACGACTTTTCAAAACCCGAATACAGAAGAGTTTATTGGTTTTAATCTAAAGACATTACATTAGAGCAATTACTTGCCTTGCTAACGTGTTCAAAATGAACTCCTATGATGTCATTGTAATCGGTGTGGGTGGGATGGGAAGCTCAGCCTGCTACCACCTTTCTAAGAGAGGGTACAGAGTTTTAGGTCTTGAGCAGTTTAATCTCGGTCATCACTTCGGAAGTTCTCATGGTGAGACACGTATGATTCGAAGGGCTTATTTTGAGCATTCTAATTATATTCCCCTTTTGAACAGAGCATACGAACTCTGGAAAGATTTAGAAACTGAATCTAAACAAAGCATATTTATCCCATGTGGGCTCGTGATTTATGCGGATCCGAAAACGAGCGCCGTGTATCAAGGAACGTTAAAAAGTGCACAGAAATATAAGATAGAACTGAAAAAATGGGATCGACCAACAGCGATTAAAAAATTTCCGATCTATTTACCAGCTGAAAATCAGAGAGCACTCTTTGAGCCAGAAGCAGGACTTCTCCATGTGGAAAGGGCGGTACTCACACATACATCAGTTGCAAAACAGTTTGGCGCGCAAATCTTAGAAAACGTCAAGGTTCTAGATTATGAAATACTGAACTCCTGTGTAAAAGTTCGGACTAATCAAGGTGTTTTTGAAGCTGCAAAACTAGTTGTGACCAGCGGACCTTGGAGTGGGGCTCTATTGAAGGAGTTGGGTTTGCCACTCAAACTACACCGTTTGTACCAGCACTGGTTTAAAGCTTCTCCTAAACATCGATTAGAGAATGCCGTTCCGTGCTTTGCCTTTCACTCAGATGAAGATTTTTATTATGGATTTCCCATGTTAGATGGCAAAACCATCAAGATTGCCTCTCACTTCTCCAGAGAAACATTACTAAATCCATCTGAAAAAGATGCTTTAGTAATACCCGAAGAAAAAATAGATGCTGTAAGAAATTTCATAAAAAAATCGCTCCCACTTGTAACGACTGATTTAGATCGGATTTCTTCCTGTATTTATACAATGACTCCAGATGAACATTTTATTATAGATACGCACCCTGAAATTAATAGTCTAGTTTTTGCGGCAGGTTTTTCAGGGCATGGGTTCAAATTCTCAAGCGTGACGGGAGAAATCCTAGCTGACCTAACATTAGAAGGAAAAACAAAATATCCGATAGACTTTTTAAGTTTAAAAAGATTTTGAAGAAAACCCTAAAGAATTGCTCACTTAATTTTCAATTAATCTTGCCAAACCAAACCCTTCAATAGGACAATCCAATACATTCGATTGACTTTGTGTCTGTCCAACCCCATGACAATGTAATTTTTTTAATGGTATTTCTTTGTTTGAAATGTTTTTTCCATTAGAAATGGTTTCGATTTTCATAAAGCTCAACAACCCTTTTTTGTTTATTTTTAATTTTGCGCCAGACATAAGTTTCCAGCCTTGTTCATCACAACCGCTGGATAAAATTCTCATAATTGATTTTTCGTCAAGCTTACGTCCTGACAAATCAAACTGGTTAATAAAAAAATGACTTTCATGTACATCTGATTTTTCTATTGATGGCTTGTTCCCACCTTGTTTAATTCTTAATCTAATTTGTTCAACAAACATTTGATGCGATTTTAACAATGGGTTCATATTTTTTTCTAAAACACCTAGAAAAGCTTCTCGGCTTGGTCCACAAAAAGAGTTTGAATTACGCACAAAAGTTATTTTTTTAGTTTCAAAAACCATCGCTTGTTGCAGCAGATGCCCATCTTCTGCATGGACTTCGGAGCGAAGAACTAATTTATCAGCGGACCATGCGTTGATAGAAAAAATAAAACAAAAAATCACTGATCTTTTTACCTGAGCCAAGCATCTCCTCCCTCACGACACTCTTTGGGGAGACCAACATCACAACGGTCTTTGCCATAGGAAGCGCGGGAAGTTTTATAGGCCTCGCGTGCACAGAGATAATAAACCTTATTAGATAGAGAACACCCAGGTTCTGTAATCGCCCGAAATTGTGCAGGATAAAGCAATGAAGAACGAACCTCTTTATCTCTCACCCGAATAGATCTCCGATGTTGACTTCGATCGATTTCAAATTTTTCTGCTTCTGTCAATTCGTCCCTAGGAGTTTGTGATTTTTCCCAAGAAGAATAAGTGATTTCTTTTGTAATTGCCCTAGTGCCTTGAGGACATAGGCCTGATTGAAGCGAAATACCTTTCAGTGTATCAAAACATTTTTTTTCAGATTCAACCGCTCTATTTTCGAGATCATCTCGAATTTTTTTTTCTTCCTCTGGAGAATTTTTTTGGGCAACACCGGACGGCTCACCAACAGGCCCTAGCTCAAGAGGCCTGTCTATTTCAGCGGGCAAAACGAGATCAACACATTCGCAATAAAGAATTTCCTTTCCAGGTAAAATTTTATTAAAAGCATTAAGAGGATCCGCCATAATAGAGTCTTTTGGACCATTTATTCGACAATCATATTCAGGTTTGATAGCCTTTTCTTCTTGATGCCTAATCGTTCCATTTTCCTGAACAACAAATCCAGAAGAAGTTTCGGTATACTCATCCACCAAACCCAAATGATGTAAAATTTCGTGTGTAATTGTAGAGCAATCAGAGTTTGGGCTCCATTCAAAAGAACTGTCTCTCACTTCTTTTGACCCAACATGAATAGAAAAATCTGGGGGCAAATTTATTTCTTGAGGAGAATCAGCTAAAAGTGAGATCTCCAGCGTTTCTCCGTTAGGACCCTTCAAGAAATCTTTTATTTCACTCAGACATTTTTCAGCCTTTTGCTTAAAATAGGTATGAAATGATGGATCAAAATCGATTATCCCATTTTTTCTAAAAACGATATCTAGAGTAACACGAAATGCGGGTTTACCATTTTTATTTGGTAATTTTGTAAGAAGATATTTTGAATCCAAACCTGAACCTGTATTCCCTGATATTCGATTAGATTCACCCGGCTGCATAGACAAACAAGGGGTTGTTATTTTTAGAAGTGCCAGAATACTATTGAGTTCATAATTCGTTGACTCTATGTTTACTGGACACCGATTTATATTTTCTAATATGTCCTCAAAATACTCTTTGAGATCTGGTATATTTTTCAGAATAGAAAGAGTTTTTTGTATTGATTGATTTCTTTTTTCACAAAATTCTGGATAAGAGCTACACTGAGAAGAAGAAAAACTCGAGTTCAGTAGAAGCTGAGAATAATTAGCTGCAATAGCTCTCAAACACCCGGCTTGATTATCAGATAGTCCAATCTCGTTTACTACAGACGGCAAAGTATCGCGAATAAAACTATCATCCAGTAGTAAACTTGTTTGGCTCTGCTTTCCACATGAATTCTTGAGTTCTTTCGCCATTGATTTTTTATCATTATCAGTTAGGGCAGGGAATATACTCGCTCCAGGTTCTAAGAGAAAAAAAGCCCCCTTCGAGTATGATTTATCACTATATTCATTGATTTTTTTCTCCATATTAGAAACGGCATTGTCATAAAAATTTCTAGGAAGTTTTTTCATTTTTCCGTTTTGACTAGAAATATTTTGAAAAAATTTCTCTGCAAAATTTTGTAAACAAGGGAAAAAATCGAAAGGTAAACTTTCCGCATCCTTAATAATCGCATCAAATCTGGGGGAAATAATCTTGCCAGAATTAAAATCTATTCCGATTTTGATCTCCTCATCAGTTGGGATGTCGCTAGCAGAAGTCTGGACACAATCCCAAGGAATCATAATTTCCACCAACGCATATGTTGGATCATCTTGGGCTACTACGGAGAAGTTACAGAATAATAAAATGAAAAAAACCATTTTCACTTTAGCCGCTTCATATAAGCTCCACCCATGCACCTTCTGCCCTCCTCTTAAGCCAACGCCGGGTGCTGTGCCTTCACCTTTTCTACAATCTGCTTTATTTCCTGAGCACGCTCTTTCTTTGCAATCAAAAGAGAGTTTCCGTGCTGTGCAATAATGAGATTATCAATTCCGAGGAGACAGATCAGCTTGCCTGGTACGTCAATAATGTTTCCAGTAGAATCTATGGCGATCACTTCTCCGGCGGTCACCACTCCACTTGTGTGCTTGCAGTGTAAAACTTCCGTTAGGCCTTCGAGAGAAACCCAGCTTCCCAAATCATCCCAGCCACAATCTAAAGCAAACGTAACAACATTTTTCGCCTTTTCCATTACACCGTAATCGATCGAAGTAGCTGTCATTATAGGGTATGCCAATTGTACATTTTCACTGGAACCTTCCCAAGCTTTTCTCATCTCTGGCATACACGCATCAAAAGCTTGAAGAAGAACATCCACTCGCCAAACAAACATCCCACCGTTCCACAAATATTGACCTGATTGGACAAACTCTTTAGCTTTTCCTAAGTTTGGTTTCTCTACAAAGGCTTCAACTTGCTGACAGTCATCAGAAAGCTTCTTTCCAAGCTTAAGATATCCATATCCAGTTTCCGGTCGAGAAGGCTTTATGCCCAACGTAATGAGGTCAGAATTATTTCGTGCCCACTCGCAAGCAGATTGTACAGTTTTTTTGAATGAACTAAGTTTAAAAATAAAATGATCAGACGGCATGACTAACATCACGCCCCTTGGGTTTTCTTTTGCAATTTTTCTTGCCGCCCAATAAATACAGGGCGCAGTATTTCTCCCCTGGGGCTCGGCTAAAATTTCCACATCCCTTATCTGTTCATGGACAGCTCCCTCTAATGCATGAGTGGTTACTATCATTTGATGTTTTTTGGGAATAAAATTATCAAACCGTAGCAACGTCTGACCCAGGAGAGTTTCTGTTTTTTTCCCACCAAAGTAGAGGAGCTGTTTTGGCTTCTTAGAGGTGCTTTTAGGCCAGAATCGAGTACCTGTTCCTCCCGCCATCACTACCAAATATAAATCTGAGAGCTGAGTCATTGACGTCCATACCCATCTTCGAGCCTAACAACATCATCTAAGTGGGGGGTCGAGACCTCAAACACATCGCAATCTTCGACGGCGATCATTCGATGTTTTCTCCCGGTCGGTATATGGTGAGCTTCGCCCGGATTGAGTCCGATTTCTTGGAGCTCTCCCTTTTCATTTTCAAATAAAAAAATCATTTTTCCAGATGAAAGAAAAATAGTTTCTTCTTTTATTTTATGAAACTGCAAAGAAAGCTTATGTCCCTTTTTGATATGGAGAATTTTTCCAACATAATCTTTAGTTTTGGCCCAAATCAGCTCATAACCCCAAGGCTTTTCAACACGTTGTATAGACTGTTTCATTTAGGCAAATCCACTTGTCTAGGTTTTTCTAATTTGATGTGAGTTTTCTTTACTTCCTCACGAAGTGCCTCGTGAGCCGATTCTCCAGCAGCATCGGTAACGGTATTCGGAATTGCTTGAGGCATGCCATTAGCTCCAGAGCTTCCTAAGTTTCTTCCGACCCCATGATCAGGCATTGTATGCTCAACAATATCATTTCTATCTGGAATCACATCAGGAACAGTCGCAGCTAAACCCGTATCTTTATGAACAGAAATCATAGCTTTAGAACCCACTCTTTTTCCAAAATGAACCCCTAAGGTAAACGCAAAAGCACTCACCAAGAGTCCAAGAAAGAGTAAAATCCACATTTCTCTTCGGTCATAAATAAAAAGTTTTTGTTTATATGCCATTTTATTGATCATAACGAGCTCATTCTCGGCTGTCAATAAATGCGACTTAGGCAAAAAAAACTTTAGACTTCCCAGAAACCGGACTAACTCCCACCTTGAACTTTCCGCCTGGAAAAAGCGCCTGAATTTTATCTTCCCTAATGACTTCCGAAACCAACCCTTCCGTGGTCTTTACTCCTTGATTGAGCACGATACAGGTTTCAGCCCACTCAGTGGCCAAATTTAGATCATGTGCCACTAAAACAACAGTATATCCTTCGCTGACAAGTCTACTGAGCATATTGCCTATCAAATACTGATGGTGCAGATCCATCCGGGACATCCCCTCATCTATCAGCAAAACCTTAGCTCCCTGAAGTAACGCACGAGCTAACAAAACTAATTGTTTTTCTCCTCCGCTGAGAGTGTGCAACGCCCTTTCTCGAAATCCCCAACAAAAGCATTTTTCCATGACTTCATGGATCGCACCCTGTGCAGAATGGTCCTGAAACTTCTGCAGTTTCTGTAAGCTAAATGCTGCGTTCTGACAAATAAACCCAAGACTCACCGCATCGTAAGCCGTCATTGGAAATTCTGCACAAATTTCAGACGAAATATAAACCACGATTTGCGCTCTTCGATAAGAATCCAACGTACGCAGATTCTGCCCTCTGAGTTTGATCAAGCCTGAGTTTTTTTCTACATCGAGTGGAATCAAACCGCTCAATATTTTTAACAAAGTCGACTTTCCAGATCCATTAGGACCCAAAAGAGCGATAAACTGCTTTGGAAAAAGTTCTAATGAAACATCTTTTAAAACTTGGGTTTCACCATAATTGTAGGAAACTCCATAGGCTGTCAAAATGGGGTTCATGCTAAAATCTCCCCCCTCTTCAGCATAATCCAAATGAAAAATGGAGCCCCCACTATGGCTGTCACCACACCAACTGGTAATTCATAGGGACTTGCAACGACACGAGATAAAGTATCAGCCAAAATGAGAGCCGTCGCCCCCCAAATCACACAAAGTGGCAATAGCTTATAGTGCAATGATCCAATCCATTGCCTGCAAAGATGAGGAATAATTAGACCAATGAAACCAATCATCCCGCCACTTCCAACACAAATTCCCACTAAAATAGAAGTGAGCAAAATCATTCTTCTTCGTACATTTTTTACCGAAACACCCAAGGACTGAGCGCCTTCCTCTCCCATAAGCAAAGCATCGAGTTCTAAAGACCTTTTCCAAATGAATAAAAATAAATTAAATCTGAGGGCAAAAACAATGAGGGTTCCTTTGAGTCGCGCTCTAGACAGATCTCCCATTAACCAAAATAGGGCTCCCTGAATTCCATTCGAATCCGCAAGTGCCATCCAAACGGCAACTAAGCTTGAACCCAAAAGGCCCAACATCACACCCGCTAAGAGCAAACTCAATTGTCCCGCCTGAGCCCGGTAAGAAATCAGAAATAGAATCAACGCAAACACCAATGCGCCTAAAAACCCAAAGCCCGCAATACCTGCGTAATCTGCACTCACACCAAGTGATATTCCAAAAATGGCTCCTAGAGCTGCTCCAGATGAAATTCCTAAAGTATACGGCTCACAAAGCGGGTTAGTAAAAACCGCCTGAAGTGTTGCGCCTGCCAAGGCCAATCCCATTCCCAAAGATAATGCCAGAATCGCTCTGGGTAATCTCAATTGTAGTATGATTTCCGAATCTGCTCCTGGGACCGCGCCCACTTTGAGAGAAATAATAAATGCAAAAACCAAAAAACAAATGCTAAGTAATAATATTCTGAAAAAATTATTTCTGCCCATAAATAGTTTTCTCTAGAATCGAGAGTCCCTCTAAAAGTCTAAGAGTAGGCCTTAAAATAGCATCTCCTCTCATAACATAAACTCTTTTTTTCTTTACCGCCTCAATCAATTTGAATTGTTGCCAATCTCCTGCCATTCTCCAAAAAGGAACCAAATTTTCATCCATAGCTAGGACCAAAATAATCTCTGGATTTCTCTTCACCACATCTTCAACCCCAGGCTTAGGGTATCCCTGCTTGGCGTCTTGATAAAGGTTGGTTGCCCCAATGATCTCTATCGCTTCATTCAAAAATGACTTCCCACCTACAACTACCAATGGATTTCCACCCACCTGAACTAAGGTTTTTTTCTTTTCTCTTTTTTTAGCACGCTCTCTAATCCGATCGATCCCTTGTCGAAATTGAGCCAACATTTGGTCACCACGGGTAGTCTTTCCCAAGGCCCTTGCCACAATTAATATAGAGTCTTCGATCTCACGAAGACGGCCTGTTTTCACAACCAAAACAGGTATCCCAAGTTCTCTCAAATGGAGCACCTGATCTTTTGGGTTTCCATCAGTAGTGGCTAGAACTAAATCTGGTTTGAGAGAAACTACTTTTTCTATGTTAAATCGATAATAGGGACCAATCGAAATTCTTGTTTTCAGCGCGGGGGGGTAATTAGTGTATTCACTCACACCTACAATTTTTTCTATATCATCTCCAAGAATATCTGCCGTCAATTCGGCCAAAGAAGGAACCAGTGTTACAATTCTAGATGGATGATCTAATAGTTTAACTTTAGTGCCTGTTGCATCCAGCAACTCATTTGCAGAAATAGCCAGCAAGTCATTTGCAAAAATAGAATGAAACGAAAAAAATAATATTATAAAATTAAAACTTTTTTTCATTCTGACTCAGTAAAGCATCAATATTAGACTCATGTCGAACAACAATTATAAAAACCATCAAGGCCCCTATCCACAAGTGAGGCCCGGGAGGAGAAATGACTAATTCTGCGGCTGAAGCGAATAAAAGACCCAAAAGGCTAGAGAGGGCCCCTATCCTATGATTAAGAAAACTGAGTATAAAAGCTAGTGTTCCAACCAATGCAGCCCAAGGAGAAAGAAATAAAAGAGTTCCCAATCCAGTGGCAACCCCTTTTCCTCCTCTGAACTTAAGCCAAGGAGAAAAACAATGACCCAAAACGGTAAAAAGCCCAATCACCCACTCCCAAAAACCCAAATCTCCTTTATGACTGAGATGAACCAATAAAAGTGGGAAATACCCTTTTCCTGCATCTAAAATAAAAGTTAAAAAACCTGCGGGCCAAAACCCCAGCACACGAGAAACATTAGTTGCTCCGATATTTCCACTACCATGCTCTCTCAGATTTTTAATATGAAAAAACTTTGCGATCAAAATTCCAAAGGGAATCGAACCTATAAAAAACGAAAGAGATAAAACAATAGAAATAAAGTGGGAAAAATCTTCATTCATTTTATTTCTTTTTCCTCTGAGAGTTCAACCCTCTTAGACGAACCACTAAAATGCAGCTTGCAATTAAAAACACTAAAATAGAAATAAACTGGCTCGTTGATAAAACGCCATCAATCACGAATCCTCTAATGAGATCTCCCCTAAAAACCTCAATAATGCTTCGAATGATTGGATAAGAGATAAAATAGGTCAAAGCCACCTGTCCTTCAAATTTTCTGTGATAATAAACCCAGAGCAATCCTAAAAATAAAAGCATGAGCGCACCAGATTCATAAAGCTGTGTAGGATGAAGAGGTATATTACGGTAGGAGAGATCTACAAGTTCTGAGTTTAGCTTAATACCAAAACTCGTTCCAGTCGGTTTTCCATAACAGCAGCCAGCAGCTAAACATCCAATTCTTCCAAAAGCATGCGCAATAGCAAGCCCTGGCAAAAGAACATCAAAAGTCTTCCACGTAGGTAATCGATATTTTTTCATGTACCACAGGCAAAATGGAAATGCCGTGATCAAACTTCCAAAAAAGACAAACCCGCCTTCCCAGATTTTAAAAACTCCCAGTGGATCTGCTGCATAATCACTCAATCGAGTAATGATAAACAAAAGTCTAGCACCAGCAAATCCAGTCAATAAAATCCAAAAAGAGAGATCCACCACTTTTTCGAAATCTAATTTAGAATGAATTGCAAGTTTTCGTATCACAGAGATCGCAGCTAAAAATCCCAAAGCAATCATGAGGCCATATCCATGAATGGGAATGGGACCAATTTTAAACAGGATGGGTAACATTGGGTGGATTGTCCTTTCTATCAGAAGTAAGATCTTTAGGAATTTCTGGGGGTGTATGAATCACCAAATCTAAAGTCAATAAAGCCACACCCACACAAATGGCAGAATCAGCTACATTAAACGCTGGAAAGTGGTACTGCTGTTTCCAATGAAAATCTAAAAAATCAACAACGTATCCAAAATGTAAACGATCGATTAGATTTCCAACTGCTCCTCCAATCACCATGGAAAGCGCAATGGAAAGCTTGCGATCTTCGTTCGGAATTTTTCGAAAAATGACACCAATCACAATCAAAGCCAGTAATGGGATCATGATGAAAAATGGAACTCTAAACGAGGGATCCGAATGTGCAAAAAGCCCAAACGCCGCTCCTGTATTTCGGACATAGGTCAAATTAAAATATTCTGACACAACTGGAACACTCTCTCCCAAGTGAAATGACTGAACAATCAAATGCTTTGTCCATTGGTCCAACAGTAATATCCCTGTAAGGACACTAAAGAGTATAAAATATTTCGCATTATCCCTAATTGTGGCCAATTGCACTCACCGCCTCCACACAACGTTGACAAAGATCAATATGATCACTTATTTTGCCAACTTCATGCGAATAAGTCCAACACCTTGCGCATTTGTTTCCAGTCGTATGAGTGACTTGGATTTTTTCAGAATCTCCGACCTTCATTTCGAGCTCACTCACTAAAAACACTCTTTTGAGATCTTCTCTAATCTGATAAATCGTTTCTTTTTGAATCTCAGGCAACTCCAGTTCAACCTTAGCTTCTCTTGGGTGACCAATGATTTTAGCCTGTCTAGCTTCCTCAAGAGACTTTAGAACACGGGTACGTAAACCCCAGAGCACATCAAATCTTTCTTCTAGTTTAGAATTTTTCCAGAAACTTACACTCTCTGATGTCGGAAATTTTTGGAGAAAAACCGACCCTTTTTCCGAGTCAAGATCCTTCAGCATCCCCCATGACTCTTCCGAAGTAAAAGAAAGGATCGGAGCGAGTGCCCGAATCAAAGCGCTCCCAATAGTCCAAAGAGCGGTTTGAGAAGCCCTGCGTTCAAGAGAATTTTTTGGCTCCGTATAAAGCCTATCTTTGAGAATATCAAAGTAAATAGCAGACAAATCTACAGCGCAAAAATTGACAACCAAGTGGTAGACCGAATGAAATTCAAAATTTTCATAAGCTTTGTGTATTTTCTCAAAAACATCCGCAGTACGAGACAGCGCCCAAAGATCTATATCGCCCAACTCATTTTGAGAAAGCAGGTGCTTGGCTGGCTCAAAATCAAAAAGATTCCCCAAAATAAACCGCACCGTATTTCTAATTTTTCTATAACTTTCAGAAACTCGATCCAAGCTCTCTTTAGAAAAGCTGACATCGTTTCTATAATCCTCTAAAACTACCCAAAGACGCAGAATCTCTGCTCCATGAGTTTTCATCAAGTCTAGGGGAGACGTCACATTCCCCTTGGATTTGGACATTTT
>JAHFAB010000322.1 GCA_023250795.1 Bacteriovoracaceae bacterium | reverse complement strand
GCTCCTTCTGCTAACACTTTGAGTTGGCTGCTCAGGCGGGGATCGGCCTTTTTGAGTTTACTAGCCAGCGCAAGCAAAGTTTTGATTCTAATTTCGGTCATATTATTCTCTTCTTCTTACTGAGAGTCATTTATAAAATCATTACTCTAAAAGAGTTTTGAAATACAGTTCTCAGTACTTTTGTTTTAGAAAGGGCGCAAATACCTGATTAATTCGTTTTACTTCGCTCAAAGAGCGTCCCAATTGCATAAAGTGGTAATCGAAGCAGATTTTTATCATGTCTTTTTTGATCAGAAGAAAATACTACCCCATTTGTAATTTTCTTTTCCTCCTGATAGAGCCGCAAACTTTTGAGATGATCTCCCCGTCCTGCTTTCACTTCAATAGGAGTCACTAAACCGTCAATCATTTCTATGTAATCTACCTCAGCTTCAGCACCGGGTTTTTCTCTCAACCACGTAAAGAGATCCTTGCGCGCGTGTGGGTCGCTGTAGGCTACTAGTTCCTGACCTACCATTGCTTCAACCAAGGCGCCTCGATTTGACAAAGTTCGGTTAAACGCTGTGATCCACTCCCCACTTTTTATACCCAAAGTTGATTGCATAATTGCAATGTCTGAAAGGATGATTTTGAATGAACTGGATGCCATCGCTCCTAGCGGTGGGCTGGTGGCTGAAGTCTGTCGAATTCTATGAGCGATATGTGCCGACTCAAGAAGTAGCAAAGCAGGGGCCAATTCACGGCTGCGGTGGTGGGTCGATGCAGAGCTATAAACCCATTTTTTTCCCGCAAGCTTTGGGATAGCCATGAATACTTCGTCAACATATTTGATTTGTACTTTTCTTGCATATTTTGGAAAATCATTTTTATAGGTTTCTACAAGGGATTGGTGGATTTTTGCAGTGGCAAATGAGTCAAGAGTGTCCTTCCATGTGGCAATGGCTTCTGGCATCCCTCCCACACAAAGATATTCACCCAATTTTTCAAGGGCTGTCTGATGGAGCGCAATGGATTCTAATTGAGGATCAGTCAGGATCCAATTTTTCAAGCTCTCTGAACCAGTGGCGTCTAAGTACTCTAGAAAAGACATGGGATACACATGGAAAAAATCAACACGTCCCACTGGCATTCCGACTTGTTCAATTGCAAGCTGCAGAAGTGACCCAGCCCCTATGACTGAGAACCCTGGCATGTCTTCGTAAAAATAGCGCAAGGAAAGGAGGGCATTTGGGCAATTTTTGATTTCATCCAAAAAGAGCAATGTTTCTGGGCCTGAAATGGGTTTGCCTTTTCGAATCGCTATTTCACGGAGGATGCGGTGAGGATCAAGATTTTTTTGAAAAATTTCTGAATAAAGGGGTTCTTTTTCAAAATTAATCTCAACGTATTGGTCAAACAGTTTGCCTAATTCGCGGACCAACCAGGTTTTTCCGCATTGCCTAACACCTCGCATGACAAGGGGTTTTCTGTTTTTCTGATTTCTCCAGTCTATTAAGATAGATAATGCTTTTCGTTTCATATAGTTATATGATATATTGGACAATAAGTACGGATAAGTCAAGTCATATTTGGATATATATTTGGGTAAAATTTATTACTTTCTGGCTAAAAAATGGGGTATTTGCTTTCACCGTTGAAAGTAAAATGAGACAATTGACATTGATGAATAGCGTCATTGTTAGAGGACTCGTTATTGGGTGTGGCATTTTCTTGTGGAGTTTGCACACATCGTGTTTTGCAGCTCCTCCTGAACTCCCCGCTCCTCCCTCCATTTTTGAAAAATATTTTGAGGAAATGGGAGCAGCAGGAATTTCTACGGAGTTTAAGGACTTCGTAAATGAGATGGAGATAAAAATTATTGGACCAGATGATCTCAAACGTTTTAATTTTGGTGTAAGAGCTGTTGAGATACCAGATGGACGTTCTCCTGGGCGAGCCCAGGCGGACTATGTGTATCCACGCAAGATACTGTCCATTGGCAAGACATTCATTGGGTTTATACCAAAAGAAAAAAAATAGAGGTGATCAGTTGGAATGGTCGAGCGTACGATTTTCTAGAGGTATTAGATTATGAAAAAGGGAAACGCCCAAGATTAGTCAAAGCCGACAAGCAAGTTTGTTTTACCTGTCACCAAAATGAAGCTCCGATTTTTTCTAGATTTCCTTGGTCGGAGACAGACAAGGGTAATAATAAAATTCGAGAAAAAATATCTTTAGAAAGAAAAAAAGTTAGTGTTGATACTGACGATATCGATAGAAATTCAAGTGTTGTTAGTTTTGACCAAAGAATTCGTAATGCAAACCGTTCCTTGCAAGCAAGTCGGGTTTGTAGCTCTCTCTGTGGAGAGAATAAAGAGTGTAAAAGATATTTGCTCTTGATTGGAGCTTTAGGAAATAGACCTTCGTTGTCAGAAGACCTTTTATCGGGTTGGAGTACTCAGTTATCAAAATTGGTTTCGAAAGAAAGCTATCCAGAGGATGGATTTTCCTATCCTTCTTCTGTCCTTCCTGATCGAGACCCCCTTAGAAAGGCGACAGATGGAGGAGGGAATGTGATCTTTCGTGTAACAGATGAAAAGATTGCATTTGATCTAAAAAAGAATGGGGTACCTACTGCCCAGAAGCCGGGACTCACGGATTTTCAAGAACCAACTTTTAGTGAAAACTTGTCAACAACTGACTTGAGTCCTATGCGTGGTGTCAAAGAAGTCCGCATGGATGCTATTGATGGAAAATCACGTGGAAACCCTGCTACTCCAAGGCCTAAAGTAAACAAAATCCAAAAAGATAAATTGGCAGCGAAGCTGGCTCCATTTTTAGGGGAGGCTTGCTTTGGGTTCACCGATCAAGATCAAGAGCTTCTTTCCAAAGTGTCAATCGATAGGCTTCAAGACATTATTTTGAAAGCCCCAGAAATCGATAGCTTGCTTGAGCTCTGGCCGCAGGGAAGGGAAAAAATCATGCCGGTTCTTCAGAAAATTTGGACTGATGAGTATCTGAAAGAAGAGAGGTTTTCAAAATGTGATGACGGGAAGGCTTCAATCCAAAACACTCAAAAAGACCTGATACCAGAGATTTCTCGTATACAAAATTATATTTCTAATTTTTTTGGTTTTTCATCTACCGAAGAAAATTCAAAAAAAAACGAGCAGGACCCCACTAAAATCAAAAGTTATTTTAAAAAATGTATTCAATGTCATTCTATACTCAGTGACATAAATAATTGCGCAAGGCTGCGAGTAGATTTTGTGCCGAAACAAGGAAGGCGAGTAAAAAAACCGAAGGCATCCCCTCTGTGGGATGTTGAGGATTTTTTTACGA
>JAHFAB010000321.1 GCA_023250795.1 Bacteriovoracaceae bacterium | reverse complement strand
GGTCTTTGATATTGTCTTTCATTTTGTATTGCCACTTTTGGCACCCTAAAGTCTGATATAGATAGAGATGGAATTGACCATTCATCCAAAGTTTTTAAAAAAGAAGAATTTTCTATCTCAACTTTAACTTTTCCTCCCTCATGAGAATCTATATTTCTTAATGAAGACACTTTTGTTCTCTGTTCGACAAGAGTACTTGTATCTTCTTTCCTTGTTTTACTTATCCAATCATCTCTAGATGCTGGTTCAAAAGAAGTATCTGCCTCTAATAATTTCTGGGCTTTTTCGTTTAATTTTTGTATATGTTTTCTGTCTTCAACAATTTCATTTTTAAAAATATTTTTTGAAAACATAGAAATTTCTTTTGGATCAAAATCTGGATTTCTAGAAAAAATAAACTTACTCAACGCTCTCTGTAATTCTTCACCAGTTTGATATCTTTTTTCAGGTTGTTTTGCCAGAGCCTTCAAAACTATATAATCCAACTCTTTTGGAATATCAGGGTTGAGGGTAGACGGGGGCTTCACGTGAGTATTACAACTTTCAATGAGTTTTAATACGGCTAAGTCATTTTCTCCAGAAAATAATTTTCTACCTGTTAAAAGTTCCCATAAAACAATCCCAAGTCCAAAAATATCACAACGACCGTCCAGTTCATCTCCATTAATTTGCTCCGGCGAAAGATAGCTCGGCTTGCCTTTGATCACACCTGCACGAGTCATTTCACTTGTTGTAGTTGCAGCTTTAGCAATTCCAAAATCAATAATTTTTACATTTCCATCATAGGAAATGAGTATATTTTGTGGGCTAATGTCTCGATGAACAATATTCAACGACTCTCCAGATAATTTTTCTTTGAAATTATGTGCGTAAAATAAGCCTCCAGCCACTTGACTGATGATGTAACATGCAATTTCAACAGGAAATCCAAGCTTGTTTTCTGAGTTTCTTGCTAAAAATTGTCTCAGACTTTTTCCATCTACAAATTCCATTGCAATATAGGGCTGTGATTGTTCTTCTCCAAAATCATAAACTTGCACAATGTTAGGATGATTTAAGCTCATAGTAACCTTGATCTCTGATCGAAACATTTTTATAAACTCTGCATTCGCTCCAAATCCGGGTTGAATGCGTTTAATAACCAAAAGTCGCCCTGCCCCATCCAATGAAGCCAGTCGCGCACGATAAATTTCTGCCATACCACCCTGAGCAATGTGGTCGAGCAAAAAATAACGTCCAAATTTTTTAAGGACTTCACCCATTTAAGGATTCCCTTCTTCTTCTAGTTTTCGGGATTTAAATAAGAGAACTTAAAGCTTTAATTACTTTAGGAATAAATCCACCAAATCCACCATTTGAAAGAACAGCTACGACGTCTCCATAGCGACACTGGCGTGCCACCTGGGACACACCCTCATCTACAGCATGCATTGCGTAAGACTGAATTCCCTTTTTTAGCAAACTTGCTACCAACTCTTCGGTTGAAAAACGTTCATTTTGAGCTATTTTGCTCTGATCGTGAGGCGTTGCAACAAAAACACAGTCAGCAGAATGGAACGCCGCAGTGTATTCGTTTTGAAAAATCTTTCTTCTCGAAGTAGCGCTTCTAGGTTCATACACTGCGATCAGTCTTCTATTTGGATATCTAAGCTTTAATGCAGACAAGGTTTCTCTGACTGCCGTTGGGTGATGCGCAAAGTCATCGACAACTAATACATTGTTCACCTCTGCTTTGATTTCTTGTCTTCTTTTCACACCTCGAAAACCCGATATGGCTTCTGCAACATTTTGAGGATCCAAACCCAAGAGTTCAGCTTCGATCCAAACAGAAAGTGCGTTTAAGACATTGTGATTTCCTGGGATTTGGAGTGACAAATCTACAACGTGTTGATTTGATTTCATCACTGCAAAGCAAGTCTTGCCACCTTCGACTCGAATTCTTTCAGGACGATATTGACAACTTGTCATTCCATAAGTCAATACGGGAGAGTTGGATCGACTCAAAAGCTCTTGGACAGCTGGATAATCTACACAAGCGATCAATCTTCCGTTGGATCTCATTCTTTTGAGCAATCCAGCAAATGCGAGTTTGACTGATTCAAAGTTTGGATAGATATCTGCGTGATCATATTCTACAGAAGTGAGAATCACATGGTCGGGCAAATAATGGTTAAACTTAGGAACTTTATCCCAAAATGCCGTGTCGTATTCATCACCCTCAATCACAAAGAGTTGCCCTTGGTTTTCATTTTGAATATGAAAACTATAAGGCAAATCTTCTGGTACAGCTCCAATAACATAATTCGGTTGTTTTCCACATTTTTCTAAAACATACGCTAATAAACTAGAGGTTGTAGTTTTACCGTGAGTTCCTGAAACCACCAAATTTTTAGTCAGTGGAAGGAGAAATTTTTCCATCGCTTCAGGAAGTGATGTGTATTCATACTGATTCTTAATGGCAAAACGAGCCTCTGGATTATCAGACCGAATCACATTTCCAATCACAATGAGATCAGGCCTTGGAGAAATTTTTTTTATATTTTCAGCCGAATACTCATGAAAAAGTTCTACCCCAGCATTTACTAAAATATCACTCATCGGTGGATAAATGTTTTGATCACTCCCACTCACTTGTATTCCTTGTCGTTTTAAAAAAGCTGCGAATGCGCCCATCAGTGTTCCACAAACTCCGACAATGTGAACTGATTTGAGTGAAGAAAATTTCATATACTCAGAATGTATCAACTTTTCTAGGATGAAGCACTGAAGAAAATTTAATATTCTCAATATTATTTTCAGATAACTGGATGGCTTCAGCTAAGTTCTTACAGACATGTATGTGATTTACTCTTTTTAATAATCCCTCTTTTGAGAGAATACCATAGGGCTGTGGCTGGATCGAAGCTAGTATAATATTTCGATCGGATGAGATCAGTTTTTCAATCACACTCTCAAAGGCCACTAACCCTGAGACATCCATCACAGGTACATGTTCTAAGTTTAAAATCACGGTTTGGATTTGATCGTTGACTACACTAATTGCATCCATGGCATTCTGTGCAGCTCCAAAGAAAAGGGGACCCGCAATTTCGTAAATCATAACATCTTTTGGGAAAGTGACTTTGAGTTTAGATTGTTCTTGACCATTCATGAGTGCATGACCCTGAGTAACAAATGCCATACTTCTCATAAAAAGTAGAGCCGCCAGCACAATGCCTACAGTCACTCCCACAACCATATCGAAAACCACCGTTAACCCAAAGCAAAGCAATAATACAATCACATCTCCCTTGGGAGCTATTTTCACAATATGAACAAATTGTTTTATT
>JAHFAB010000320.1 GCA_023250795.1 Bacteriovoracaceae bacterium | reverse complement strand
CATGTATCTAGGGAAAACTGTGGAGCTGGCAGATGCCGAAGAACTTTACGCGTCGCCCAAACATCCCTATACCCAAGCCCTCCTTTCAGCAATTCCTATCCCCGATCCAGATTATAAAAAAGACAGAACGATACTCAAAGGAGACGTTCCCTCACCTATTAACCCTCCTGCTGGGTGTCATTTTCATCCGCGCTGCCCAATTGCACAAGAAAAGTGTAAAAATGATGCCCCACAGTTGAAAAACCTGGGTCCAGACCCTCTAAATCATGAAGCGTCATGTCATTTCGCACAATAAAATAGTCTAAATTCTTCATTCTTTCGGCCGTTTAACCGATTAATTGAATAGGGCAAACCCTTGGAGATTTATGTATTTTAGTCAAACGAAACTACCTTTCGAAGCAGCTGCGAATATGCGCAACTGTCCGATTTATACTATCTCTCCCTATGCATGCATGATCTCTCCGGTTTACGTCTACATGAGAAAAAATAAAAAATTTGTGGCGGTCAAAGCACCTCTTGATTTTTTTACGCCTGAAGAATTACAAAGGCTAAAATCATTTGAATCTTTCTTTTTTCCAGAATTTGTAGACTCATCGCTTCTATTTCGAGAAACAGCAAGAAGGGTACGTGCACTTTTGATTTGGAAGCCTCCTACAAAAGTAGTTCCACTTCCTCCTGCTCCTTATGAAATATCCGATGCGATTATTCGTATGATAGGCCCACTCTGGGGGGTCAAAATAGAAATTGAACCTTTTTTCATTGCTGTTTTTGTAAACGAGATTTGCAACCTTTTACCCAAAGAAATTCTCAGAAAAACCAGAGAGAATAACATTGAAGCGCTAGAGTGTGGGATCATGAGATCTGCATGGGTTGTGTTCCTGTCTCTTCATTTGGGTTATTTTGATCTAGATTATTTGAACAAGATTAGACTAGAAGCACTACAAAATACGATCAATAATGATGGAAAAAGTCTCTTATCAAAAGACTCTACGAATGAAGCTTCACAAATCATAGCAGCCGTAGAAAAACTAATACCCAATTCAGAAGTGAAGCGAATTTCAATTACACAGTTTGACATTGAAACGATGGGAGTAATTGCCGGAAAAATTCTAAACAGACTCAATCGCGTGAAAAATGAACTGATAGAACCCAATCTTCCAATTCCATCGATCTATGGGGGGAAAGGATTTCTCAATGAGTGATCCATCTAAAATCTCTACTACTTTTGGTGTATCGAGTTTTTTAGATGACATTTGTCAGATCTACTATACTCCTGTATTTTCAACAAAGCATTTTGGAAAAATATCTGACCTAATGTCTGCTACGCTCCAATCTCAAATTCCACAAAATTTTCCAATACGATTTATTTTACTCAACACGGCTTCTAGCGCTTTTTTTGCTCAAACAAATGAAAGTGAAACTCTCACAGAACCCATCATTATCGAGTGTGGAATTGACAAAAACCAGTTAGCACTTGGTGTTTCATTTCGAGTGAAAGAAATTGAAACTATTGCTCCCGAGGAGATTACGAGTCGACTTGATCAAAAGAAATATATATCTGAATTTGATATTTGTATTTCAAACCTAAAGACTACAGCCCACCGCATTGCCTTGCGTTATAGTCCAGTAGACCTAAAGTTTGAAATAGTATCTGTCTTTGAGTTTTCAAAGAATAGATTAGAAACGTATTCTAACTCTCAAAATAAATTAGAAATCATAAAAATAGATAAACCTGTACAAAAAATGAGTAAGAGTGAAAACTATATTCAACTGGGAGATTTAGACTATACAAAGCTCTTAGAAGATGATTCTCCAGGAAAAAAAATAGCTCCCTCACCTACGGGGGCCTTTTTGGTAAAGTCAACAGAGAATCAAACACCTGAGGCTAACACTTTGATACAGGGAAACAAAGAATACGACCAAACACTTCTCGTAAAAGACGAAAACGAGGAAAATCTAGAACGATTCACGGTTGTAAAAGGAAACAAAGAAAAAGAACAAGATGAAACAAAAATAATCATAAAAGGAGGTGGTGATGTAGCCTCTCAAGAAAAGTATTATTTAAATATAATAGAAGATCTAAAGACGAAAATACGAGCTCTGGAAAGAAAATCCAGACAAAATAATACCCAGTCTGAAGATGATCAAAATGAAAATCAGACATCTGAACCGAGCGGTGTAAAGGGATTATTCAACAAGATTTGGCCATTTAATTCTTCTAAAACCGAAGGGACTACAGAGGAACTGCTAGAAGAAGGGGAAATAAAAACTGAGCAAGTAGAAGATAAGATTTCTGAACATGCCAAAAAAACAATCATAGCAGATAATAAAACGAATGCAATTACTGTTGTACAGTCAGAGATATCTACAGAAGAAAATTCAGAACCTGAAATCAACCAAATGATAACAAACATTTCAAAAGTAGAAAAAGAAGCCACTGAAATTAAAAACGAAATAAGCAGTCCGCGCGCAAAACGTTGGGTAGATGGTTTGATGGGAGAACTTGTTGCAGAAAAATCAAAACTACAAGATCTTGCAAAAAAACTTACCACTTCTGTAAGACAAAAGGAATTAGAATATAAAAACAAAGAAAGAATTTTTCAAGAAGAACTTAAAAAAAGAGACGAGATTTTACGACAAAAGAACTATGCTCTCACTCGAGTCAAAGAACAATTGGGACAATCTAATATTGCGCTTGAAAGGATCAAGGTGACAAATCAAAAATCAACAGAAGACGCTCATTACAAGCAAAAATATTCTACATTACAAAAACTGCTCACCACTTCAAAAAATGAAAACATCCAACTCATCAATAAAATAGACGAGCTGAGAAACCAACTCAACAACAGCCAATTGACAGCAAAACCTAGAGGTCCTTCTATAACTGATTTTGCCACTCTACAGGCCAAACAAGAAAGAGCCGTTCGACAATCAGACGAGTTCAGAAAATCAAATCAGCAATTGATTTTAAAATTAAACACTTACAAAAGAGAGTTTGAGAAAATTTTAGCAGAAAATAAACAGCTCAAAGCGACCAAAGCTCAACCACCACTCGCAACCAAGACCATACCTACTCCTGAATCAGACGAAAATGGCTCTTCTTCTCAAGCGGCGTAAGCATAAATCCATTCAAATCCTAATAAAAAAAGTGATTAAAAAGTATAGAAATATACTTGTTGACAATATAGAACTTATATATTACTTTTTCCATATGTGCGCCAAGAAGTCAGTAATCACCAGCAAGTGCGGAACGAAGCTGAAAGGCAACGAACTTAGTCCTGCCCCGGGAAAAACCATTAGGTCCGGGTATCGAGTTTTGCGTGTAGCGAT
>JAHFAB010000319.1 GCA_023250795.1 Bacteriovoracaceae bacterium | reverse complement strand
TACCGGAAATGGAATTTCAGAGAGCTTTCCAACAGATGGGTTTCGTTCGTTTTATGGAAGCACAAAACTCGCGTCTGAGCTTTTTATCCAGGAATATGTGCAGACCTATGGATTGAACGCTGTCATTAACCGTTGTGGCGTTTTGGCTGGCCCAGGCCAATTTGGAAAAGTAGATCAGGGAGTGTTTACTCTGTGGGTGGCAAATCATTATTTCAAAAAACCTTTGAAATACACAGGTTTTGGAGGAGAAGGAAAACAGGTCAGAGACTTACTTCATCCGAGTGATCTTTTCACGCTCTTATGTTTACAACTGGAAAATTCTGAATCTTTTTGTGGTGAAATTTATAATGTTGGAGGGGGTAAAGAAAACTCTATCTCAATGAAAGAACTTACTGAGCATTGCCGTAAAATCACGGGAAATGAAATAAAAATACAATCTGACCCCACCACCTCTTCCTTGGATATTCCTTTATATTTTACAGATTTGACTAAAACCAAGAAAAATTTCAAATGGGAACCGCTTACATCAACCCAGTCTATTTTATTGGAGACTTTGGGTTGGATACGAGAAAATGAAAAAGATTTGAAAAATATTTTTATCTGAAGGAGTTACAAAAAATGTCAGTCGCCCTCATTACAGGATGCTCGGGTCTAATTGGAAGTGAAACCGTAAAATTTTTTCATGAAAAAGGAATGGATATTGTTGGCATAGACAACAATATGCGTCAGTATTTTTTTGGTCAAGATGGATCTGTTGAGTGGAATACTACGCAATTGAAAAAAACCCTCAACCGATTTACCCATTTTTCTACAGATATTCGGGATAAAGAAGCGGTTTTTAAAATTTTTGAAAAATTTGGGAAATCAATCTCACTCGTTGTTCATGCTGCGGCGCAACCTAGTCATGACTGGGCGGCGCGAGAACCGTTTACAGATTTTTCAGTCAATGCCAATGGTACTCACGTGCTGTTAGAGGCAACACGAAATTTGATTCCAGACGCAACTTTTATTTTTACATCTACAAATAAAGTCTATGGAGACTTGCCCAATTCACTTCCACTCATAGAAAAAGAGCTGCGATGGGAACTTGATCCAAATCATCCGTATGCTCAACATGGTTTTGATGAAACTCTTTCTATTGACCAATCCAAACACAGTTTATTTGGAGCTAGTAAAGTCGCTGCGGATGTATTAACTCAAGAATATGGGCGTTATTTCGGTTTAAAAACAGGAACATTTCGGGGGGGCTGTTTAACTGGGCCTGCACACTCTGGGGCAGAGTTACACGGTTTTCTCGCTTATTTAGTAAAATGCGCAGTTTCTAATCGTCATTACTCGGTTTTTGGATATAAAGGAAAGCAAGTCAGAGACAACATCCACTCATATGATCTAGTCAATGCTTTTTGGCATTTTTTTCAGAATCCCAAATGTGGAAGTGTTTATAATATGGGAGGATCCCGATTTAGCAATTGCTCGGTTCTTGAAGCAATTGATTTGATCGAGTCTATGAGTGGTAAACACCTTGATTTCACCATCTCAGATATTGCTCGGTCTGGAGACCATATCTGGTGGATTAGTGACGTAAGACGTTTTCAACAGGATTATCCACAGTGGTCATACCGCTATGACTTGAAAACTATCATCAGTGAAATACTTGATGCAACTCAAGAACGAACAAAGCATTTCCCATTAGGAATAAAGAATGAAACTCTCAATAGTCATCCCAGCCCATAACGAAGAGGGTTGTCTGGAGATCACGCTTCGAGCCTTAACCTCTGAACTTGAGATCCATCATATAAAAAATGAAATCTTAGTGATCAACGACAATTCAAGCGATCGTACAGAAACTATTTTAAAGCAAATGACCGCGCTTTATCCTAATTTGAATTATATCAATAATGAACCTCCTCATGGATTTGGATTCGCTGTGAGAAAGGGGCTCGAAAATTTTACCGGAGATGCTGTGGCCATCTACATGGCTGATAATTCTGATTCACCTAGAGATTTAGTTCGATTTTATCAAACAATGATTGTAAAAAATGTCGATTGTGTTTTTGGTTCCCGCTTTAATCGTGGATCTAAAGTGATAGAGTATCCCTGGCCAAAATTGGTTCTCAATCGTTTTGCAAATTTTATTATCCGAATACTCTTTGGAATAAAATACAACGATGTGACTAATGCTTTTAAACTTTATCGAAAATCGGTTATTGAAGGACTCAAGCCTTTGCTCAGTCATCATTTCAACCTCACTGTAGAACTTCCACTGAAAGCAATCGTTCGCGGCTACAGCTATGCTGTGCTTCCAAATTCCTGGACTAACAGAAAAAGCGGCGAATCAAAACTAAAAATCAAGGAAATGGGCTCTCGATATTTGTTTATTGTTCTCTATTGTTTTATTGAAAAATGGCTCTCAAGAGGTGATTACCACCGAGACCAAGAGCAACCCAGAGGATATCAAAATGGCGAATTTGATTTTACAAAAGAAACTTTACAACCTAAACAAATTCGAAATCTTTAATTTCTGCTTACTATTTGCACTCACCTTTATTTCTATTTTATTACTATGGGTGTACCCTTCTCGAATTCTTTTTGACCAAAATTTTATTCGATTTGTTTTCTGGAAAGATCTCTATCCTAATTTAGATGCTGGAATCACATCAAACCTTCTTGTTGGATTCTATAATTTATTAGTTCAGCCCTCTACTGAAACACTCAACCCACAAATCAAGACCATTGCACTCTTAATGTTCGTTTTTCCTGGCTATTTTCTCGCAAAAAAAGTGCTGCAACGTCCACTTGCTGTAACATTGTTTATTTTATTTTTATTTTTCTCTAGATTACCCTTTCTTTGGCTATCAAGTGAACTTTTTGTGAGCTCTTTTTTCTGTTTATCTGTTCTTGGCATTTTGTCAAAATGGAGACCTTGTTTATGCTCTTTATTTTTAATTCTTTTTGGGCTCTGTAAACCTGATTTGATTTTACCCGCTGTATTCATGTTTTACTTTTATATCGTTTCACTCACCAGAACTAAAGATAAGTTTGAAGCCTGCTTGACTTTTCTAGGTTTGTTATTGATTTTCACCACTCCGTCTTTTTTAACCTATGGAAAAACCGCTTACGGCGGAAGGGGGTTAATCGCTTTTTCCCAACATTATTATGATTTATTTTTTAGACATCAATTTTCTAATTCTGGGTCACTCAATTGGGATAAAGGAGAAGAAGTGGTTCAATCTGTTTTTCATGGAGCACAATCATGAGTCAAATAATAATGAAAAACCCTAGGGAATACCTAGATTTTGTTACACTGTCCGCACTTCACGGCTTGCAACGC
>JAHFAB010000010.1 GCA_023250795.1 Bacteriovoracaceae bacterium | reverse complement strand
AACCGAAGAGAGGGGATGTTATTGTTTTTAAGTATCCTGTAGATCCTTCTATTAATTTTATAAAGAGATTGATCGGTTTACCAGGAGATGTAATTGAAATTTCAGATGATCGTGTTTTTATTAACGGAAAAGTTCTACAAAATATACCAGTTGAACAAATACATAAAGGAGTTCAGCTCTTTCAAGAAAATAATGCAGAAAAAAAATACTTCATACAACACTCACCTAGTCAAATGATTAAAATGGTTAAAAAAATTATAATCCCAGACGGACAGTATTTTTTTATGGGAGATAATCGAGACAACAGTAACGACAGTCGTTTCTGGGGACTTGTTCCCAAGAGTTTTCTAAAAGGAAAAGCAGTTTTGGTTTGGCTCTCTTTTGATAGTCTTGAGGGCTTTATCCCGAAAATACGTTGGAATCGATTTGGTCAAATTCTTTAGTGGGTTATTTAAATGGAAGATACTTTTATTATCCAGCAAATATTGAGTGGAAACAAAAGTGCTTTTTGATATATTGTTATAAGGTATCAGCGTCTTTTGTTCAAATTTATTAGAAGATTTACCCTATCTAATGAGGCTATAGAGGAGTTGGCGCAAGAAACATTTTTGAGGGCTTTTAAGAATTTAGATAAATATGATTCTAACACAGGTGTTAGTTTTCAAGCGTGGCTCTTGGTGATTGCGAAAAATCTTTCTATAAATCATGTTTCAAAAAAAAGTGTTAGAATAGAAAAAAACAATATAAATCAGGAAATAGATCATTATTTAGATGTTGTTGATTCTTCAAAAAATTCTGAAATCCAAATTCAAGAACATGAAAAACAGCTCAAAATTAAGCAGGCACTTAATCAGCTTCCGATTGGATTTAAAAGCGCACTTGTTTTTTATTTTTTTTATAATTTATCACTGACTGAAATTGCAGAAATTGAAGACTGTTCAATCGGGACAATAAAGTCAAGAGTTTTTAGGGCGAAACAAATGCTTCGCTTGATTTTGTTAAAAGAGGCGGAGGTCTAGTAATGAAGGCAGAGTCTTGTAGTGATATAGCAGAAGAAATTGCCTGGGGAAGAAAGTTGACCGCAGAAACTCAGGAACATGTTTTGTCTTGTAAGCAGTGCGGGGATCTTTTTGAAGAATTTGCTAAACTTGAGTCATTGTTGAATCCAGTATGCGACGAGTTTGTTCCCATTGGTTTTGTTAATCGGGTCATGAATCAAATTGAAGGTAAAAATAGTTTTAACTTTGGTTGGTTACTTTACTACTTTGAACTTAGAGTCGTTAGGGTTGGGTTAGTTATAGGGGTTTTTTTGTGGCCTACGCTCATTTGATGAGCCCAACCCAAAAACTAGATTTTCTCACCGGCGTCCAACATAAATCTAAAAATAAACCATAACTACCTAATATCATATAATAATATAAATTATTTGCTTTTTTTAATTTTGTTAATTAATATTAATAATTAAGAAGAGCATGTTTTTAAACAGGAGGGCTTTATGGATTTTCAAAGAAGTGAACGGGACAAAGAAATTGATTTCCTCATGTCAGGTTGGGTCTTAATTCTGGGACTTGTTTTCTTCGCGTTTCAGAATTCAGGTTTTTTAAACTGACGGGAGGATCAAATGAAAAAGATTTTATTCTCTTTCACCATTGTCTTTTCTCTCGGGGTCTTTTCCCTTCTGGGCTGTAGTAAGAAAAAAGCAATAGTTCAAAACAAGTCAGTGACCCCAGAGGTTTTTACAGTTCTTCCTCCGAAGAACAATAAGGCACAGAAAAATCTAGCCCCACAAATCAGTCAAAGTGTAAAAATAAAATCAGAAACTCCAAAAACCTGTTTTACAGATTTTTATCATCACAAAGCTCTTGAAGATCATCCTAATGAAGAGTCATGTAGTCAGCATAAAAATCTCATTCGGTTGGGACATGAACGGGTCAATTTGACTTCGATCTGTGTTCGTGTGGACGGAATTCCGGTGAATTATCAAGTGTTTCAAAAAAGTTCTTTCATAGATTTATTATTAGATCCAGTGGCAGGACCCCATGCAAAAATATCTGCCAGTTATTGTTTGAGAGGGCATACCTGTAAAAAACAGTGCAAAGTTCCTAAAGACGAATTTTTAGAGGCACTCACTGGAGATGAAAAGCAAATGAGTGGAAAAATAGCTAAGTGGGATCCTAGTGATAAGGATGAAGATCAGAGTTTGAGTGATCTAGACGCCGAAGTTGAAAAAGAATTACTTAATACTGAAGGACTCAAAACATTCGAGGGTTGGGTCAAGGATTCTTCTGAAGATCAGAGTTGTAATATGAAAGGTGTTTGAATGTTCATTTGAACTAAGATTGAGAGTTTTTATGGGCTATTATAAAATATTATTTTTTCTCAGTTATGTAACTTTTATAATGAGTTGCACCGGGCAACTACCAGGGTCTTTTCGTTTTGCGCAAGTGGATCAGACATTCAGCGCTCAGCAAGAAGTGAATACAAAAATTGATTTGCTCTGGGTGGTCGATAATTCTGCAAGTATGGATGTGTCACAAGCAAAATTAAGAAATGGTTTTACTGGGTTTGCTAAAAAATACATGCAACCCACCTGGGACATTCGTGTAGCAGTGATTACAACCGATACCTATCTTGCTAATCCTGTTTTTAATCATTATTTGGGAAAGACTATTCCTCAGACATCAGGGTGGAAGTCTCCCTATATTTTGGGACGATTGAGTACTTTTGTGAACCCAGATTGGAATCCAAATCTTGTTAATCTAACCAGCGGTTCTTTTGATTCGGGAGTGTTGTATGGTGAAGTGGTTCCTATTTGGAAAAATAATTATTCGAGATTACTGCCAGGAATTCATGATGGACCGATCCCAGCAATTTGTTCTGAACTCATGCCCTATTTTCTAAAAGGACCCACGCAATGTGCAACACGAGATGATCAATCAAAGTATTCTGGCCCGTCTCACTGTCTTAATCCAAACTCAAGCGAGGGAGAAACGAGTGAGGTTCAGTGTGTAAACACAATACAAAACAATACAATTCACTCAGGCAGTGCGATTATTTCAACTCAACCACCCAATGGAGTGGTGGCAGATACTTCTTGGACAAATCTGCTTATTCAGAATTTTATGATTAATGTAAGCACGGGAACTGCTGGGCACGGTTCCGAAAGAGGATTGGCTTCTATCATGCAACTTTTGGATGACAATGAAAAAACAGAAACTGCATTTTTTAGAAAAAACTCTCTGCGTGGAATTATCATTGTATCTGACGAGGAAGATCAGTCGATGGCTATCCCAAGTCTTTCTGTGGCCGCTTCATCGGGTGATTTTACACCCTTTTCAAATTATAAGTCTGGGGTAGATTGTCCCACAAAAACGACTGATGGTTTGACCTATGCGGTGAGTACGTGTCCGGATATAAATTTATTAACTCCAGTCTCAGACATAAAAACAAAACTAGATCAGTTCTTTCTAGCTTTAGATGGTTCAAAAACTGAAAATTCTAATTATTTTGTGGCAAATATTCTGCCCATAGATGCTAGGGCAATCCAAACTTTACAAGCTTCGCGAGACTTAGATGATCAGGCCGTAGGGGCTCCAAAAACTGTCGCAGTAGATCGTGGTGATCGGTACATTGCTCTTGCTGATCTTGTGGGAAACGGTTCACTTAATATGAATATAGCAGAAGAAGATTATTCTCCACTCCTTGATCAACTTGGGAAAACCATTATCGAAAAGAAAAGTACCTTTTATCTTTCACGAGCTCCTACCGGAGCTGAAGATATGATCGTAAAAGTTATACATAAAGATTTGTCCGAAACTCAAGTGCCTTCTGAAAAATTTGCTATCAAAGGGAAGTCTATCCAGTTCTTAGACCAGAAATTTGTTTTGGGGCTTAGTTCAACTGATAAAATTTCTATTAACTACCAACCTAAAACAGTTTTTTAAAAAGGAGAAAATATGAGTGAATTTTTCGAGTTTATGAGGTCTAGTTTTTTACATGTCTTGCCAATTCTCGTAGCTGGCATATTTGCTCTTATTATTATCGGAGAGCGGTTTAGATCTTTGTTTAAACTATATCCCCTCAAAGATACGCTGGGGTTCTTCGATAAAATAGCAGATTTTGTGATGGATGGAAAGTTGGGCGAAGCTATCTCATTTTGTGATCGGTATCCCACAAAACCAGCAGCACAAATAGCTAAACAGGCATTACTCAGGGCTCATCAACCCGAAAACTTGATTCAAAATGGGATTGAGATGGTGGTGGGTGAAGCTGTCCAATTAATACAAAAAAGAACTGCTTTTTTAGCAACAATTGCAAATGTTGCTACTTTGTTAGGGCTTTTTGGGACCATTGCAGGGCTAATACAGTCTTTTCAGGCAGTAGGTCATGCAGACCCGCAACAGAAAGCAGCACTTTTAGCAGCAGGTATTTCTCAGGCGATGAACGCAACGATGTTAGGTTTAGGGGTTGCAATTCCCTGTATGATTGCTTTCAGCTTTTTGATGAATAAAACCAATCGACTGATGAGTGATGTTGATTTGGCCGCTGTGAAAACTTTAGATCTTCTGAAGCAGCGTTACTATGCAGCAGAATCAGAGGCTCTTAACCCAAGAATGAGTCGGTTTCAGGACGAAGATGAAGAAAAGCTGGAAGTTCCACATATTAGAAAAAGTAAAAATAATTCATTAAGGGTGGCATCATGACAGAGGCTATACGGAAAACATTTTGTAGAGATGGTGCACAGGATTTTGAACTCAACCTCGCATCTATTATTGATTGTTTCACTGTGCTCATTACTTTCATGCTGGCATCAGCTTCATTTATATCGATTGGAATTTTAGATGCTGGAATTACTGCTGGTGGAACGGTTCTGAAAGAGTCGGTGAGTCCAGAAGTAATTCTAACTATTGAGTTAAAAAACTCTCAGACAATTCTAATAAAAACCCAAGGGAAAAAGAATCACAGCGATGAAATAGTCTATGAAAAGCTAAGTCAGTCGTTACTAGAGTTAAAATCACATTGGCCAAATTTGAGCTCAGCTACTTTGATAGCCGAAAACCAAATCGAATATCAAGATGTAGTGAAAACGATGGATCAGATTAGAAAAATAATACCAGCCGTAATGTTAGGAGGGTTTTGAAATGTTAAGAAGAAGAGTCAGAAAAAAAGAAGAAATGTCACTTCAAATCACATCCATGGCAGATATTTTTATAATCATTTTAGTTTTTTTATTGAAAAGTTATGCTACAGGTATGGTAAATATCAATCCTTCTGCTGGTATAAAGCTTCCTGAAACACAGGCCTCTGAGTTAGCTGTAGATGCACTAAAAGTTGAAATATCAAAAAATGGAGTTCAAATAGAAGGAAACTCTGTTATTTCTCTCAAAGATTATACTTTTTCTGGGAATCAAATACAAAATAATGGGTCATCACTTGAGTTGGCGAGTGCTTTTGAAAAAGAAAGAAAAAAACAGATTCTCATTGCAAAAAATAATGAAAACGTAAAGCTTGATCCTCGTTTGATTTTGATTGCAGATCAGAAAATTCCTTACTCTACAATCAAAACAGTATTGGCCTCAGCAGCACTGAATGGATATACGGATTTTAAACTAGCTGTAGTGCATGGAGACTGACATATGAAATATCTCCCGATTATTTTTTTATTTTCGTTGAGTGCATATGGTTCATTGGGAATAGATATAATAAATGGAGATATAGAAGAAAAGTATGAGCGTGGGGTAGACGAAGTAGCTCTTTCTTCACAGAATATAGCTATTGATAAACTTTCATCATTGCTTACAAAAGACAGAGGAAGCGGGAAAGAATCTGGAGCGGTGCTACTCATCCGACTCGCAGAGCTACAACAGAAAAAAGCATCTTTATTATTTCGAATTTCACACGGAAGTGCACATGATCAAAGAAAAACAATTAACTTAAGCACCTATCATTTAGCATTATTGGAGTCTATAAAAACGCTGAACACACTTATTTTAAAATATCCTCATTCTTCGGAAATATCACATGCTCTTGTTATGCGAGGCAAGTCATATGAGGAAATGGGTAAGCTCTCAATGGCCTCAAAAGATTACTTATCACTTATTAGAATGTTTCCAGACGTTCCTGAAACAACGCAAGCATATCTATCTTTAGCTGAGTTTGCCTTTCAAGCTAACGAATATGAAAAATCGATCAAGTACCTTTTACAAATCGAAAAAAGATCTGAAGATCCACACTACCCATTTGTTCTCTACAAACTTGCATGGAGTTATTATAATCTAAAAAATGTTCAAGAGGCGTTAAACTATGTCGGTAAACATTTGGCTTATTATAAATCAAAAGAGTTACTCATATCTTCTCAAAACTCATTGGGTTGGGCTTTTGTAGACAACATGCTTCTCGATTCTGTCCTTTTCTTCTTTGAGGGTTATGAAAACGGTGGCGAAAACTATTCTGTTGAAAATGCATATCGTTATTTTCAAGATCTAGTCCAAAACAAATCGAACGGTAAATCAAGTGGAAAGATACATATTCGTTTTGCTAAGCTTTTGAGGTCTCACGGATATGGAGATGATTTGTTGAGATGGAAAAATATAATATTAGATAAAAACATAGATGCACCAGAAAGTTTAGATGTGGTTTCTATTACTTACGAATATTTTTATAATAGAAGAAAATTAGATCTTCTAAAAATAATTGCCAGAGATTTTAGTAAAATATACGCTCTCCATTCTGAATATGAAGGTTTTGACAAGGTCCGAAAATTAATATTAGATTCTGCAGAAAATTTGCAAAATTTGATAATAAAAAACAAATCAGCTTCAGACATAATAGAGTTAAGTCGGAACTTGGTAGAAATATATCAAGTCTATACTGAAACCGTAAAATTAGATGAGCCAAAAGCATTGCGAAAAATATCATTAATTCACTATAATCTGGCTGAAACTTTATATGCAATTCATGATTATGAATCAGCAGAACAACATTATAAATGGGTGATTGAGAATAACAATAAGCTTGAAAATATACCAAAAGATACAAAGCTAAAGGCAATTGCAAGCCGATATGAGGTACTAAGGAAAAAACAGTGGATAACAAGTGAAGTAAAAGTTTCCCATTTTATTATAAACTCAAAAGAAAAGCTTGATCCTTACTTTATGGAGTGGCTGCAGTGGATTGACGCTTCTTTGGGTGAGTCTAAAATAGATGGTTTCTATTTTGAGGCTAACAGAACTCTTTATGCTCATGGCCATGTATTAGAGTCTATAGAGAAAATGAAAAAATTCTCTTTTGATAATCCCAGTTCCTCTTATGCAATTGCATCGGCTAGTTTAGTGATTGACACTTTGGTCGCTAGTGGCGACTGGGATTCTGCTCACGCTCTTTCGGAGAGGTTCTTAAAAATTAATGAATGGGACAAGACTGAGTTTTCAAATAAACTTTACTTGATTTCTGTAGATACTGCCTTTAAAAAAATAGAAAAATTGTATGAAGAAAAAAAATATCAGGAAGCAATAGATAAAACTGAGAAATACATATATATTTACAAAGATAATCTAAAAATAAAACAGAGGATCATTGATGCTTTTAGTTTGGCCTCAAAATGTGCTTTGGCTCTTGGTGACAAAGAATTATCTTTGAACTATTATTCAAAATTAATTACATCAGATCCAGAATCAGTTTTTTCAAAAAATGCAGTTTTGTCAAGAGCGGTGCTGTATGAGGAGAGTTTCGATTATGAAGCAGCTGCAAAAGATTATCTGCTTTATTTGACGCGGTATAAAGCTTCATCTATGGTAGGCGAGCTTGAGAAATTAAGCTTAATTCGAAAAAAATCTCTGATTTTGTCTTGGATATCAAGCGATGAAAAATTAATGTCTGAGTCGTTTATAAAAATATGTGAGAATAATGTAGGAGAGAGTCTCGAACTAGATTGTGATCGATTTCATGCAATTCTATTATTGTTTGGAAAGAATCAAATTATAGATGCCAAAATTCAAAAAAAAATCTATCTCCAAGCTAGAAATGGTTTTAAGGAAAACCGGGCTCTTTGGGCATTAATTGGACTGAAAGTGGTTAAGGATTATTCCTTCAATAAGAGATTCGTTCTAGTAAGACAATTAGGTTCTTATTGGGAAAATCTAGATCCAGTGGTTCAATTTGCTTTGATTTCGGATATTCATTCACTCATCCCTTTGATTTTTCAGGAAAGTAGAACCTCTTTGAAAAGTATCTCTCCTCTCTGGGCTGACGAAAGAACGATTACAAGAAGAGTTGAGATTATCCAAGAAATTGAAACGGCTGCAGCAAAAACAATAAAACTCCCATTGGTTACTGTTCAAGCTCAGGTGATGGCAGAAGTGTCGGGAGTTTATTTGGATTTTATAAAAGAAATGAAAGAACTTACACAGTCTCAGAAAACCGCTGATTCTGATTTTGCTTTGTTTAGAGAAAATGTGTCTCAACTAGTCGGTCCTTTTCAGAAAAAAGCTCAAGAAATTCAAAAAAAAGCCTCAGAGATTGCACACCAAGTAACAGCTGAAAAATCTAATGGTCAGAATCTATCATCCTTCAGTTCTAAAATGAATGATCGACCTTTATTGATCACGTGGAAACACGCGTTGGAAGAAAGAAAGTGGCCTTTGGTCGCCTACTTGTTTCAGGAGGTGGTTTCTAAAAATATTCTTCAGCCAGAAGAGTTGGGTCTAATGAAGGCCATTTCGATGTCTTGCGCTAACGGAAATCAGCCGTCTACCAGTTTTCTAGCAAAAGGCCGGGAACTTTTTTGAATTCATTGTAATTTCTTGTTATGAGCGTGAGTTCATTGGAGAGTGCGATAGAGGCAATGAATAGATCATTTGGACCTATGGGTTCACCAGATTTTTCCAGAATAGATCGTGTTGTAGAATAAAACTCTGCTGCAAAATCATCGAATGGAAGTGATTCTATCATACCAAAAAAAGATGATAGCATTTTGATATTTTCACTGACATTTTGACTTTTCTTTGCCCCTGTTAAAAGTTCAGCTTTTACAATACTACAAATAGAAAAATCTGAAGCTGAGAAATAGGTGATTTTTCTTATAAGAGATTTTTCTTTTTTTTTAAGTAAATGGATACAGATATTCGTATCTAGTAGGTATTTCATTTTTTATTCTTTTTATCAAAAAGAGAAAAATCCCTTTTTTCTTCCATAAGTGCATCAATACGGTCGGGGTAATCTGCTGAGAGCTTATAGTCATTTGTTTCCCAAAAAGCCTTCCACTCTTGAGGTCCTTTTATGTCTGAGTCCTTTCGAATGAGGTCAACAATATAAGAAGATAAGCTTTTGTATGATTTTTTTTTGAACTTCTGTATTGCTTTTTTTTCTAATTCATTTGGAATATAGATTGTTCTTTGAGCCATATTAATACCTACTTTATAATTATAATTATAAAGTATATTTAATTCAACTCCCTTTTGATGTTTCAACATTTTTTATTTTCTGAAAACTAATAATTTAATTTTACCCAGCAAAAACAATGGATTAAAATTATTTGCATTTATTAATAATATTAAGTATAATTAACAATTATGAGCTACTTTTTTTATATGAGAACTACACGGTTTTTTGAGATTGGGGTGGTTGTTTATGCCTTGTCATTAGCACAAGCGTCTGCGAATGGTCATAATGCTGACAAGCACTCTGATCGACAAAAAATAATTGATTTCGAGGATGAGGTCGTGGAGGGGCTCAATAAAAAGCCACTAGATTCTCTCAGTCAAATTTCTGAAAAAAATAAAAAAAAGGGTAGACCTCACCTCTATAAAAAGCGAGTAGGTTTCAAATCTGAGATTGATGAAACCTTGCACGAGTTGAGGTACATCCAATGAAACCTTCTTTCGTAATCACTGTTACAGTCAATGGAAGCGAAAAAAGTCAAGTTTGGGATTCTGAGTTCCCTTTGGCGTTAGGTTTTCCGTTTCATTGGATTTTAGAAAAAAATAACTCAGAACTTGTAATCAGAAACATCCACACACCAGAAAATGAGATTGTCACTGATGCGGTGGTGAGAGTGCATGCTGAAGATATTACTAAAGAAATATCTTTAGATCTCCCATTGTCTTTTGAACAATTAGGGATTCCTGTGAACCTTAAAATTAGAAATAGAAGAGACTTAGAGGGACAGATTCATTTGCCAGAATTATCAAATCAGGCTTTTTCACGCAATAATGCATTTTTAGATAAGGATCTTATAAAAAAGGGATTAAGTTTTACTTTTATTTCTCTATCTTTATTTTCTATGCTGACTTGGTTTTGGCCTAAACCACAATCAGAGGCTCTCATTCCTGTTCAATATACAAAAATAGTTTTCTCCAGCCATGAGTTAAAAGAAGAGAAGGAAGAATCGACTGGTCAAAAAATCGTTTCAAAAAATCAAGCATCAGTCAGAGCATTTCGGGCTAAAGCGTTACAGAATGCTGTGAGCGGGTTGCTGAAGGGGGGAATGACAAAACTCCTTTCTGAGTCTGAATTTTTCCTTGGGAGAAATACTTACGCACAAACTCAGAAAATTTTAGATAAAAAATCGACTATGAAGCATCCAACGGCACCACTGATTAGCAATTCTAATTATAAGCAAGTCCAGGTAGCTTCATTGGGCAATATGGGTGGTATTGGGTATCATCACGGAGATCATGCTTCGGTGAGTGGACAGGGAAAGTCTTTTGTCTCTTTGGATTCTCTGATGTCTAGCGTGGAAGAAGGTTTAACAAAAGATGAGGTGGGAGAGGTGATCCATCGCCATTTGAGTGAAATTCGCTATTGCTACGAGTCAGCAATGATTCATTCGCCTGATTTAGAGGGAAAACTGATTATTAACTTCAGTATTAATCATTCAGGAAGCATTCATACTGCTTCTATAAAGTCGTCCACTCTTTCTGACTCCAGGGTGGATGATTGTGTTTTAAGAAGGTTGGTCACTTGGAAGTTTCCATCGCCCAAGGGTGGGATTGATGTTGCGGTTTCCTACCCGTTTATTTTCAAAACATTAGAGAGGTGAACTATGTGGATTATATTGGGTATTCTTTTTTTTATGAATTCAGCTTGGTCTGAGGAGCTATTGGCTGAAAACACTCAAGCAGAGAAAATCAATCCTGAAAAAGTAAATGTAGATTCAATTAAGGAAAAATATTGGGCACGTGGAGACGAATCAGAGTTAGGGGTTGTTCAAAACAGGCTGTATTCTAAGGAAAACAAGTTAGAAATAGGGATTCTAGGTGGCGTCATTTCTTCAGATCCTTTTCTAAATTCTAAGAAACTGGGAGGGACACTGGGTTTTAATCTAAATGAGTATTGGGCTTTCAATCTCATTGGATGGAAGTGTTTTGTCAGTGGATCCACTGCTCTTAAAACTTTCGAAGACACTTTGGGTGCAACGACAAATAATAACCCAGCCAAGTTTTATTTGGGTGGTGAAACAGTCGCAAGCGTACTCTATGGAAAGTTAAGCTTATTGGGTAAGAGCATTATTTATTATGATTTTCATTTGCTTGGAGGGGTGGGGGTCTATTCTACTGAGTCTGGAAATTATTTTACTCCATCGATAGGTTTAGGGCAAAACGTCTATCTTTCTCAAAACTTTTCTCTTCGTGTTGACTATAGATTGCAGCATTATGAAGAAAAAATCATAGAAAAAGTAATTACTCCAAAATTGGGTCAAGTAGTGGGAACCAGAGTCAATTGGAGTAACACAGTGACTCTTGGTGTGAGTTACCTATTTGGTGTGAAAGAATCAAAATGAATACAATAACAAACTTTGTTTTATTATTTATACGAATAATTATGGTAGTTGTGTTTTTTGATTCGAAACATGTTTTTGCCACCGAAAATAAAAACCACTCTTCTTTTACTGATGCTTGTACAAAAAATGAAAAATGGTCTTTTAGTGATTCGTTCAAAAATAATTGGAAAATAGATATAAAATCTTTCTTTTCAGGGGAAGTTTCTCCATTACATGGATTTTCAGATGCCTTAGCTCTAAGAAAAGAAGCAAAAACAACCGAAGAAAAGTTAATGGGTGAATACTGGATTTCTAGAGTTTTTTATGAAATAGGATTTTATCATATTGCGCATAATGGGTTTTTATCTCTTTTTTCCAATTTTGTGGGAGATGAGACGTTTGAAATTCAACTCGCTGCGCTCGAATGTTTAAACAAAATTCATGACAAATTCAGTGGGTTCAGTTTTTCACCTGGAACTGAGTCAAGATTTGTCAAACTTCTAAATAGATCTGAAGTTAAAAATAATAACATTTTGTACGAAGCTGCATTTTATAATTTGATTGCAAAACTGAGTAAAAAAAATGGTCTGATTTTAATTAAGACTGAAATAGAAATATTATCAAAATCCGAAACGTATGGGCCACTTTCTAAGGCTATATTATTTTCAGGAAATAAAAACCATTCTAAAATGATCATTGAGTTAGAGAAATTTACAAAAAATTCCAAATACAATAAAAAATTAGACCGCTATAAGAACCAAATACACTTGCTTTTCGCTAGGGCTTATTTTGGCGTTGAGCGTTATGACGAGGCTGTTTTGCAATTGAAGCAATTAAAAAAAAGCTCTAACGAATTAGCAAAAGAACTTTCAGAATTATCTTGGGCTTATTTGAGGTCTAATCACCAAACGGAAGCCATTGGTACTGCGATGAATCTAGAAGCCGGCGGACTAAGACACACTTTTGCCCCGGAGTCCTCTATGGTTATGGCAATGGCTTTAAACGAATTGTGTCAATATCCTGAAGCATTGGTGACTTTAGGTCTTTTCAAGAAGAATTATGGGTCTTCTTATTATTGGCTAAAAAACTGGGCGATGAAAAAACAGCCCCTCTATTCTCAAGCTGTTTTATTTCTGAATAAAAAATCTGCAATCCCAGAAAGAGTGGCGAGCGAATGGATCAGATCTCCTGTTTTTATTGCGCTACAAGATGAAATCAATTTTATTTCTGATGCATATATTACTGGTGAAAAACAGTCAAAAACAGCAAGTGAAGAGCAAAAAAAAATACTAAACGATATTAGACGCCTTGTGTTAGAATTAAAACCAGAAATTAGATTGGAGAGACTCAAGAAAAAACCAGGCGAACCTCTTCGAATTGAAGTCCAAAAAAAAATTACGCTGCTTAGAGACAAAATTAAGCAATTTCATAGATACAGAAATGCCGCTAGTTATTGGCA
>JAHFAB010000318.1 GCA_023250795.1 Bacteriovoracaceae bacterium | reverse complement strand
TCCCATTCTGGGAGGCGCTCCAAAGCAGGTTCAACTCCCCGAGAAGTCAAAAGTGTGGGGATCGCATGAGTTGCGGCACGATGAGCAAAAACTACGGCCTCTAAAAGCGAGTTGCTCGCCAGGCGATTGGCTCCATGCAAGCCCGTGCAGGCCACCTCTCCCACAGCGTAGAGATTTTCGATGTTGGTTTGCGCATTTTCATTCGTCAAAACTCCTCCACACATATAGTGGGCGGCGGGAACGACTGGGATGGGTTGCTTGGAGATATCAATCCCGGTTTTTAAACAAAATTCGAAAATATTTGGGAATTTTTTTTGCAAGTTCTCTTTTTCCAAGTGTGTGCAATCCAAATGGACAAACTTATCTCCACTCTTTTTCATTTCCAAATCAATGGCTCGAGCCACGACATCTCTTGGAGCGAGAGAAATAATTTCTTCTCCTCTCAAAGTTTTGAGGACTGCTCCCTCTCCTCTGAGGGCCTCTGTGATCAAAAAAGTTCTACTACTGGGGTGATAAAGGCAAGTCGGGTGAAACTGCATGAACTCTAAGTTAGCGACCTGGGCCTGAGCACGGTAGGCCATTGCAATCCCATCTCCGGTGGCTGTGTCTGGATTGGAGGTGTAAAGATAAACTTTTCCCGCACCTCCCGTGGCCAAAACAGTGATGTCAGAGGACAGACTGATAATTTTTCCGGTCTGAATGTTTAAAACATAAGCGCCTAAGCAGCGCCCTGGTTTTCTCCATTTTTTAAACGTTTTGCCTTCAGTGATTAGATCAATGGCAATGTGATCTTCGAAAATTTCTATGTTTTCATTTTTTTCGATTTTTGCAAGGAGTGCTTTTTCTATCGCCCAACCCGTAAGGTCATCGGCATGAAGGATTCTTCTTTGTCCATGTCCTCCTTCTCTGTGCAAATCAAAAGCAGAATCTGGGTGATTTTCAGATTTGGTAAACTCCACCCCCCACTCAATGAGTTCCCTCACTCTTTCCGGACCTTCTCTGACGCAGAGATCGACGATTTCCGGATCACAAAGACCTGCCCCTGCGTTCAAAGTGTCTTTGACATGGTCCTCGAAGCTGTCTTTTTCAGACCAGACCGACGCAATTCCCCCTTGGGCGTACCGAGTGCTGCCTTCTGCTCGGTCAGCTTTACAAACAAGGGTTACTTTGGCGTGGGGCGCAAATTTGAGCGCACTAAAAAGACCTGCGATTCCTGAACCGAGAATCAGCACATGAGGTTGATCTTTTTTTTTCATACTGATAAAATCCTGACCATGCAGCCCATTACCATAAAGATGATGTTTTTGCTATTAGTGCCGGTTTTTATCGCTTTCATGGGAGGGATTTATTTCAACTCTTCTATAAGCCAGTTTGAATTAGAAAACTCTAACCAGCAGCAGTTGAAAATCCTCAGTTCTGAGAACCATATCCTTTTACAGTCTGTTTTGAATTCTATCGAGCAGATCCGCTTACAAGCCCTAGAGCTTGAGAATAAAACGATGGGTCACCCCCAGGCTCCGTTGCCCAAAGGCGCTTTGCTTCATTGGGCAGTCATCAAAATAAAAAACAATCGTTTGGAACAAGCCGTTCAAACACTAAAAAATGGTGTTTTAGATTCTCAGTTTGAAAACCACTATCTCATGAACGTGATCAATAAAATGAGTGTAACTCAAATTTTCGAGAATGGAGTTTCAATTCTCAGGATTAAGCAGGATCTTCATTCGAACTCTGAGTGGCTCTCTTTTGGGTTTAAGGGTGTGTCTAGCCTGGGTACGGTTTTAGTGGTTTTGGTGGATCCGAGTGAGGCTTTTTCTGTTTTTAAACAATTAAACCCTCAAATGAGAGCCTATTTGATGGGGAGTGATGGGTATGTTCTAGCTCATTCGCAACCCACTTATGCTCATGCTGATTTTGCGGGTACGGAAGTTTTTAACCTTGGATTTCATAAGCTGCTCCAAGGGGTGAAAAAAGAGGATTCGGCTCGTCTAAAGTCCATTGATCAAAATGAAGTGTTTGCTTCATTTATTCGGGTGGGAACATTGCCCCTTGGAGTTGTTCTGGAACAAGTGGTGGAGGGGGGGGGTAAAAGCTACCTAAAATGGGCAAGGAAATCTAAAAAAATTATTTTCACTTTTTTCGGATTGTTTTGTCTGGGAATGCTCTTAGTGATCAAATTGGTTAAGAAGAATCTAAATTTGAAATTTAAAAAAACATGGCCACAAGAAGTATCACAGGCGGCTTCTAGCGAAATTCCCACAGTGCGTATTTTGGATCACACACCGGTCACCCAAGCGTTAGAAGACTGGGTAGAATCGGATTCAGCTGTTTCTTTTTCACCAGAGCTCAAAAGAGCGCAAAGTTTAGAAGAGCAGTCAAAAATGAGGCTTCAAGACAACTATAAAAAAGAAATGTCTGAGGAAAACCAACTATTGGATCAGTTTGAGAAAATCGCTTCCACTTTACGAGATCCACAATTGATAGCACAGCAGATGACTCAAGTGGCGACTAAATTGGCTCAAAGCCCTAGTCTTTTCTTTACTTATCGCTCTGAAGTGCAGGCGGCTATCTTACAATCCGATGCTGGGTTTCCCTCTGGAGAGGCTCCAGCGACGATGTCTTTTCCTTTACACTCGGATACGTTGCAATGGATTTTGGAGGGTTCGAAGCGTGGAGATTTTGTTTCACTTTCCCAGTATTCCCCACTCGGCAATATTTTGATGGCACGGACGGGAGTGGCTCATTATGAGGCATGGCCAGTGACTGGATATGGGCCACTGGGGCGACAGGCGAGTTATCCTAGACTCCTGGGGATACTCGTGATTTTACAGGCAGGAGTGGATACAGCACTGCATGAGGCATCACTCAAGAGGATGTTGCGATCAACAGGGCTGATTTATGAAAACACACTTCTCTCACAGTAACCGGCACAGTAACCGGCACAATAAACCAGACGGCAACGAGAGATTGGTTGCAGAGCTGAGTTCAGAGGCTCTTCAAAATAATTACCTAGCGATTCATAAACTCGTTCCATCGCAGGGAATGATTCCCATGGTCAAGGCTAACGCGTACGGCCATGGGGATGTTTGGGTTTGTAATCAGCTTTTGCATATGCCGGGTCTTTATGGTTTTGGAGTGGCTACGCTCGATGAGGGGAGGCATTTGCGGGAGGAGTTAGGTTCAAAAGCAAAACATACCGCCTTATTGGTTTTTTCAGGCGCTGTGCCTTGGACTGAAGAAAAGGGCCATTTTTGTGAAAAATACCATCTCACTCCTGTCATTGCTTCAGACACGGATTGGTTTTTATTTTTGAAACAGGGTTGGGATCAGAGACTTTCCTATGAGCTT
>JAHFAB010000317.1:489-3350 GCA_023250795.1 Bacteriovoracaceae bacterium | reverse complement strand
TCCGGCAAAATCCCCTCTTGAAATAGGAGTAGAGATTTCACATTCGTCCGAACTGCTCGCGATAAACTCGCCTTTCCGGATAGAACATAATATTGAATGGAACCCTCCAATGCCCTCACGACATGCGAGTCTAAAGCAGCAAGCTTTCCAGCGTCTACCACTTCCAAAAGCGCGTCATCACTCAAAAGATCCGTAGCCACGTTCTTCAGCGCGGCACTCAAACTCACATCGTTTGTAAGCACGGGCTCTTCGATCCTTTTCAAAGCCGTATTGACTGAAAGAGTGGGGTCATTTTCAATATCGTAGCGAATGCAAAGTGGATCCACTCCTCCGTCCTCACGGTCTGCCTCCTCATCGTTACAAACGGGTACCCCCAAAGCTCCATCTAGATCTTTCATTTTGTTATAGAGCGCATCTATGGCCTGACGATCGTATTCGAGCTCAGGTCCTTGCGCCGAATGCAATGACTCAAACACCGCTCTCTCAATCTCAAAATCGTCATAATCCATAATAGAATTAGAAAAAATAGAGCCAGGCTTAGAGAGATCATAACTCAAAGAACCTTTGAAATTATGCGCCAACCCCAGAGCATGCCCCACTTCATGAAACAGAGTCCCTTTGAGTAGCTCTTTTCCGAAGTCTGCCACTTTTTCACCCCGAACACGGCCAGAACTCAAAAGAGAAGCGGCCGAGCGCAAGTTTTTCAGGCAACCCAAACGGCCTAACTTTAGACCTCTCACTCGTCCCTCTATGGGATCAGAATACTGACCTTTTTCCCAGTAATCCATTCCAATGGTCACCCAAGCTGCGGGCATGTAGATCAAACTATGACTCTGCTTGCCTGTTCTGGGATCAGAGGCCTGACTTTCGTAAGCAGCCCCAGCAATCAGACGGCTGTCCCAACTGATCACATTGTAGCGTGGGTCTCCCATGTGAATTCCTTCGGGCAGCCTTCCCAAAAATCGAACCACTTCCCTCTCGATACCTGAAAATTTCGAATAATACCGATTCCACCCCAAAACGGCTAAGCGCACGGGCTCTAAAAACTCATCTGGGATATTGGAAGTCACATACCAGTCTATAGTACCGGGTGTTGCTGGCATCCCAGGCGCTCCGGCCTTATCGCTGATGTCAAAATGCTGTGCGAATGTGAGTTTTTTCTCACCATCGAAAATCGTCTCGCCTTTTAAAAAGCGAAATCTCGCAGCCGGCCCCTCTTGTGCGCCGATTGGATCTTCTGGATCCATTTCAAATTTTTCAAACTGAGCTCCAGGTGTCAGTGAGGAAGAGGGCATGACCGATTCCATAAACTCTGCAACCGTGCCATCGGACATCATCACGCTGGTCTGTTGCAAAATGACATTGTCTTTGGGATCAAATTCAAATGATCGGATCCATGAATCCCGTGCCACTCCGCTAGAGCCTCCCTGGGCTGCAAAAAGCAAACTCAGGTAAACTCCTGCGTTTCCAGTAGAAATTTTCAGTGAACCGTCTTTGTCTTCTAGAATTTTAAAACGACTGAGGAGCTGTTCAGGGTGATTGACATTGCTCGGAAAAAGCCTCTGATTGTCCGCCACCAGTTGTAACTCATCTCCAACGATTCGAAAACGCGCTGGAATGTGCCCGAGTGCTAAACTTTGCAAATAGAGGTCGTAATCTTTATAATAAAAAGACGAATATTGTAAATCGGATCCATAGAGAAACTCTTGATTCAAGATATTTTTACTCACCACGGCAGTCACTTGGATTGCAGGGGCGGTCGTCAGTTTCTCAGGAGATGGCCCGCTCTGGTCAATGGCAGGTTTTTCTCCAGACTGATGAGTTTGAATGTCATGGACCATTGCCTCTCGGCCACTGCATCCCGAAATGGCTCCAGAAAAGAGCACGAGACCTGTAAAAATTACACCGTATTTTGAACCACGAAAGAAAAACCCCACTCCATTCCCCATAAAATCCTCCCCTGCCCATCGGCAATGCACCTTCTATACCAAACTCCCCCAAGACCCAAAATTTTTTTGACTTTGAGGGGATCTCCCTATAGACGCTATGCAATATGACAAAGAAATCTGTTTTGTTGCCATTCATTTTAATATTCAGTCTCTTTTCCGAACTGGCTCTAGCCCAGCCGAACTCCACCCCTCTGCGCATATTTTACGCCACAGATCGGCTCAATGACGAAACACGACCAGGTACCCCCCCTCACTACGCTGCCGATAGAGATCGGGATCTTGTTCACCTTGGAGTTTGGGATCTAAACGTCTCTTCAAAATGCAAAATTCTCCCCACAAAGACAGAAAATGCTTTTCGGGATCGACGGAAAGAACGAGAAAACGACCAGGCTTCTGATGGCTTCAGTTTCTCTCAACCAAGCGAACTCCAAAAAACTGTCTTTTATAATGATCTGAAAAAAGAACTCCAATTGAAAAAAGAAATTCTGCTTTTTGTCCATGGCTATGACAATAATTTTCAAAGTACTTTTGAGACAATTACAAGACTAGCTCAGGGAACGGAATTCGAATTTATCCCCATCGTCTTTAGTTGGGTTTCAGAAGGACGAATTGGATTCTACGGTGTAGACGAAACCAATGAAAAATGGAGTTCGGTGCACCTCAAAGATTTGCTGATCGAACTCGTCCAACAACTGCCTTCTACAAAAATCCACATTCTAGCCCATAGCATGGGAACTCGAGTTTTAACCGATGCACTCACGGACCTGAGCAAAGTAGGACCTGGCTTCCCCCTTTTTGGGCATGTTATTTTAGCTGCAGCAGACATTGACGCCGGGGTATTGGGCCATGAAGCCAAAGACCTCAACCATATCGCTGAAAAAGTGACCGTCTACTCAGCCCAAAACGATGTAC
>JAHFAB010000317.1:0-479 GCA_023250795.1 Bacteriovoracaceae bacterium | reverse complement strand
ACAAACATGGGTATCCCAGAGCTGGAGATCTCTCTCTAAAAGTAGTCCCCTATGAGGGGTTTGATCTCATTGATGCCTCTGATGTCAATCGAAGCATCACAGGGCACGATTACTTTTCTCGTAGTCCAGAGGTTCTCAAAGATATTTATGCTTTATTGAAAAATAACCGGTCTACAAGAGTTTTGGAAAAAACAAAACTCGAACTCTCCGAGGGCACTGCTTACGAATACTGGAAACTTCCACTCCCCCCGGGAGCTTCCCCGCGGAATCCTTTTAAACCAGGCGGGTTTCGCAAACAGCGGACTGGCGAGGAGTAAAAGTTCTAAGGCTTTGCCAACTGAACTGTCTCGTTCACTCTTTGACCTTCAACCGTTACTTTTTTAGTCTGTGACTGAAACCCAGGCGCAGAATAAGTGAGGTTATAAGTTCCAGGATTCAAAACGAGATGATAGGTTCCGTCCGTATTGACCCGATAGGTC
>JAHFAB010000316.1 GCA_023250795.1 Bacteriovoracaceae bacterium | reverse complement strand
ATCTCTAAGTTTGACAATGCACTGATCAAGCGAGCGATAGAGACGGAGATCAACCGCGGGGGCCAAGTCTTTTTCGTCCACAATCGAGTACAAAATATTGGAGAAATCGCGTCAGAACTCAAAGAGCTTCTTCCTGAAACCCGATTTATAGTAGCTCACGGACAAATGGGAGACCGAGAACTTGAGAGCGCCATGAGTTCTGTTTATGAAAAAAAATCGGATGTTTTGATTTGCACTTCTATCATCGAGTCGGGGTTAGACCTCCCTTCGGCAAATACGATTCTCATCAACCGTGCTGATACTTTTGGGCTTGCGCAGCTGTATCAAATCAGGGGGCGCGTCGGACGAGGACAACACCGAGCTTTTGCTTATTTACTCTTACCGCCCGGAAAAACCATCACAGAAGAGGCAAAACGCCGGCTAGAGGTCATACAACGCTTTGTAGAATTGGGAAGTGGATTTCACATTGCCTCGCACGACTTGGAAATCCGAGGGGGAGGGGACCTGCTCGGCGCACAACAATCCGGTCATATTGCCGCTGTAGGTTTTGACCTTTATACTGAGCTTTTAGAAGAAGCCATTAGAGAACTTGAGGGAAAACCCTTGGCACCAGAAGACTCCCGAAGAGAACCAGAGATCAAAACGCCCTTTTCTTCCTATTTAGGAGAGGAGTATGTTCCTGATGTTCACCACCGCCTCTCTCTTTATCGTAGGTTTTCCTCTGCACTTTTGGATGCTGAGGTGGGCGAGCTCGAAGAAGAGTTACAAGATCGTTTTGGTCCTCTCCCCCCCGAGGCACAAAACTTACTTTGGATTATTCGCTTAAAAATACTTTTGAAAAAAACAGGAATAGACTCCCTCACCGTTGGCAAAGAAAAAACCTCGTTAGTTCCTGGCCCGGATAGTCTTCTTGCTCCCGAAAGAGTGATTGCCCTGATTAAGAAAAACCCATCGGGATTTCAAATTCTTCCCGACTCAAAACTAGTTGTAAAACTTCCCACCCAAGCACTCAAAGACCTCTATTTGTCTTTAGATCAACTCCTCTCACAGCTCAAGGAGTAAGTGCACAGTTTTTAGAGATCACTAGGAATTCAGCGTCTTGAAAAAGAGGGACCCAGTCACGTGGGCACTCATCCATGAAATCATCGCGCAGCATCCTGCTACGCTCCTTTAACGTGACTGGGTCCCTCTTTTTCAAGACGCTGAATTCCTAGTGATCTCTAAAAACTGTGCACTTACTCCTAAACGTTTTCCCTGTTTGATGGAATAAAAAATCATGTTATCTTTGGGACATCATGCTTGAGAATATCTTCTTTGCCTATAACCGTGGTTTGATCATTTCCTGCGCTTTGTTCTGTTTTTATATTCCTTATGCTCATTCAGCTGAATTGGCCAGAATCAATAAAACCGTAATCACAGTGGAAGAGTTCAATAAAAAATTCAAAGATAGTTTGAAGTTTTATCAGTTTAAATCCCCAACAAAACAGGGGGTGTTAGAAGATCTCATTAAACGCGAATTAGGCATCCAAGAAGCACGTCGGCTGGGTTTGGACAAAGACCCCGAGACCATTGAGAGAATGAACACTGTTTTATATCATGCCCTCATAGAAAAAAAGCTTAGTAAAGAATTTGAGGGCATCCAAATTACTGATGAGGCAGCAAAAGATTTTTATTCCAAATATCCCGAAGTTCGCTCTAGCCATATTTTTGTTTCTGTTCGACCAGACGCTCCAGCGGAGGAAGAAAAAAAAGCAAAAGAGAAAATAAAACGAATTCAGAAAGACTATCTCAAAGATTCCAAAATGAGTTTTTCTGAAATTGCCCAGCGTTACTCTGAAGGCATTGCCGCTCCCATGGGGGGGGATATTGATTACCAAACCAAAGATCGACTCGATCCGCATTACTACGACGCTACCATTAAGCTCAAAACTCCTGGAAAAATCAGCGATATCATCCGCACCCGGTTTGGATTTCACATTATAAAGCTCACTGCAATTAAGACTTGGGATGATGTTGATAAAGCACAGGTCAAAAGAATGCTCTATGATGAGAGCCGGGCGGAAATTTTTGAGAAATACATGACTCAACTCAGACAGCAGGCGAAGGTCAGTGTAAAAAGTGAGTTACTTGGGCCTTGATATTAGATTAAAGGCCATCACCTGGTAACTGCGACACGTCGCAAACCTTTTTGAGTTAGCCCGAAAATAACAAATTCCTGTCGATTTTGAGAAAGCTGGGCTGCCCTGAGTCTGCGAATCCCCATTTCTCGGACATGCTCTAGCATTTGAGGAATTTCAGAAGCCATTTTCCATTGATTCAATTTGAGGGTCAGAAGAACACCCAAGAGAGAATCTTTCATTCGTACGACTAATTTATCCACAGCAAAAAGCGAAAACTGAGGGGCTATGTTCATATCTAATAAAAGCCACTGGACTGATTCGGGTAAGTCTTCCCTAAATACGTCCGCTATGGGTCGTTGGATGTGCTGGAACTGATTTTGAAATTTTTTCTTTATGATGGGGTCCATTTCAGCGGGATCAATACCAACCACGTGGAGCCCCCTATTTAAAAGAGAAAACGCCGCTCCTCCAGGAGCACTTCCAAGCTCAACCGCTGTGTCATCCCTTTGTAGGGGCGCCTTTGACCAGAGTAAAGCTTCTTCTATTTTAAGATATGCACGCGAAGGAGCCTCGGGATGCATTTCAATTTTAGGTTGCCCACCCGGAAAAGGGGAGTGCCCAGATCCATGGAAATGGCATCCCAACCAAAACTCATTTTTATCCACTAAAATCAGATCTAACACTGTATCCCCTGCTTGGGCTTGGGTGTCTGGGTAAAAAAGATCGTGTGCACACGCAAGAAGGGCTTTTGTAAGGTTCTCATTTTCCCAAACATGTAGACGGAGTTTTCCTCTTGATAGCGCCTTTGCGCACGTTATAGTTTTTTCGATGATCTCATTTTCTTTCAAATCACCTTTAAACTTTTCAATAAAAACAGAGTAAGTCCTTGCAAAAATCGTTTTGAGTTCAAAATCTGGCTGAAGCCTCTGTTCCTTCAATGATTTGAATGTAACAAACCCAGGTCTCGAATAGGAAAAACGAAAATCTGGATAATCTCGAAGCATTTCTCCTTTCAACGCTTTTTCGGCGCCCTGTTGACACGTAGTTAAGAGAAAGCCGGGATTATGCATAGTGAGTCGTTTACCCCAAATGGCATGGCCGCGTCAAACGACGCTAAATAAATCAGAAAAAAGAACTATACAAACCCACAATCGTTTGGTTCAATCGGGAGTTAATCCAAGGGGGGATTATCTATGAAACCAACAATGATGTTTGTAATCTGTTTTTTTCTT
>JAHFAB010000009.1 GCA_023250795.1 Bacteriovoracaceae bacterium | reverse complement strand
AAGAGCGTTGAGACACCAAGGGAAAGAGTCGAGAGATATCCCCAGACCTTTGCGAAATATTTTTGGGGAATGGTTCAAACCACGAGCAACCCAAGGGCCTACTTGATAATAGTATTTTATAAAGACCCTACCCAGTTTAGATTTTTCTAAGAGGTGTTCTTTGAAGTCCCAGAGTCTGACCAAGGTCTGATCTGATGTGACATCCAGTAGAGAAGTGGCAATGAAACACCCTCCCGTACCAATCATTTTATAAGCATTTCTAAAAGCATCTTTATGCATGGGCTTTTCATGATTGGTATATTTTCTCAGATGCTCAGCAGAGAGGCTTTGGTAGGGAAGACCCTTAGAGAAAACGATAAATTTTTCAAGATAATGGGGAAATTCTTTTCCGGTGGGAGTTTGGCTTTTATCGTAAATTTTAGTGAGTGTCCAATATACTCCGCTTATTAGCATCATTTCCGGAATTTCTTTTTTTCGATCAAAAAAAGTGGGATTAAGTCCGCCAGGAGAGGCATCTTTCCAGTCTTCGAGAATCCTAATGTAGGCGTTAAAAAAATTGATGGCTTCAGGATTTCTATTGGTTTCAAAAGCCTTGAGTCCCTGCTTTGCCAGATCAATTCTTTTTCTAAAAACATCTAAGCGTTGATCCTGACGTACTTTTTCTATTGATGCCTGAATTTTAGACCTAGGCTTAGCGGCCTGTTTTTGATTTGGATTTGCCATTTTGGCCCCCCCCTCTACTTATCCTATCCCGTAAGGGTCCACATCTACAAGACAAGACCATTTTTTTTCCTTACATAGGCTTTGGACTTGGAAAAGACCTTCCTGGAGGGCCGGGTATTTCGTAGATTTGAACAAAAGATCCCAGCGGTAGATCCCTTTTGCTCGTTCTAAAAAAGCTTCTGTTGGGCCTAAAACTACTGTTTTTGAGCTTCTTTTGTTTAGTATTTCTGCAATTGCATGGGCTTTGGATTGCGCATCTTCCTTTTTCTTGCTCTCAAAACGAATCCTCACCATGCGGCTAAAGGGAGGATAAGACAGGGCCTGTCTTAATTCTCTTTCTTCGTTTAAAAATGCTTGTGGGGAACTTTCTCCTCTGACTGCTCCTAAAACGGGATGTTCAGCCCGATAGGTTTGTATCAAAACCTTCCCTACAGCTTCTCTTCTTCCGGCTCTTCCAGCAACCTGAGTTAAAATCTGAAACGCTCGTTCCGATGCTCGAAAATCTGGAAAACGGAAAAGAGCATCGGCCAAAATGACAACCACAAGGGTGACACCTGGAAAATCATGTCCTTTGACCAACATCTGTGTTCCCAAAAGAATATTTGCTTTTCCTGAACTAAAGTCATCCAAAACTCGATTCAACCGAGAAACACTTGTAATCTGATCTCGATCTAACCGAAGAATTTTAGTGTTGGTCAAAAGTTTTGGCAATTCTTCTTCGAGACTTTCAGTTCCAGCTCCCATAGCCTTAAGTTGAAAGCCATGGCAATTTTTACAAACGCCAGAAATTTTTTCGGAGTATCCACAGACATGACATCGTAATCGATTTTGAGCCTTATAAACGGTCATCGAAATAGAACAGTTTTTGCATTCTGGAACTTCACCACAATCTTCACATACTATAAACGAAGCATATCCTCTCCGATTGAGATAGATCATGACTTGTTGGCCGAGATCGAGGGTTTTTTGGATTTCAGATAACGTTTTCAGTGCAAGCGGAGCTTGTATTCCGCCGACTTTTTCTTCCGTGCATAAATCAACGAGCTCTATTTTAGGCATGCCCCCTGGTGTCGCTCTTTGAGTGAGGTTGGCAAAACCATATCGGTTCTCTCGTACCCTTTCGAGTGATTCTAGGCTTGGAGTAGCAGAACCCAAAAGAGCAAAAGCACCAGTTATTTTGGCTCTGACGATTGCCAAATCGCGTGCATGATAACGAACGCGGTCTTCTTGTTTGTAAGAGGGGTCATGCTCTTCGTCGATAATAATGGTACCTAAATTTGGAAGGGGTGCAAAAACTGCTGAACGAGCACCTACCAAAATTCTGATCTTGCCCGTGAGCAGTGCTGATCTAAGTTCTGCTCTCTTATTTTCAGAAACAGCAGAGTGCCAAAGGCCAACAGCCACCCCTACTCCATTTTGAAAACGCTCATGGAGTTGCGATGAGAGAGCAATTTCTGGCACTAAGATGAGTACGCTTTTTCCTTCTCGTAGTGTTCTCTTGGCAAGCTCTATGTAAACTTCTGTTTTTCCGCTGCCTGTAACTCCTTGAAGGAGTGCAACTTTAGTGGGACCAGAAAGTTTTTTCTCCCCAATCCTGATTTTTTCTAAAACTTCTAAAGCGCATTTTTGTTCTTCGGAGAGTTCAAACTGGGTAACTTCAGTTGGGTTAGTAATTTCCTTTGATATTATCTTGGGTTTGGCTTTTTTCCCCTGAAACTTTAGGAATTGGGCAGAAATAGCGCAGTTTAATACTTCTCCTAACGGGGCAGAATAATAATCTTGTGCCCACTGACAAAGAGACAAAACATCTTGGGGGATGACGGGACCTTCTTTTCCAATATCAAGAATGTCCTTTAGGTCTAATTGTTTTGAGACGGAGGTCTTAGGAAAAACGTTTTCCGTTTGATCTAATATTTTAGGTTTTTCTACGATAAAGGCATGTGTCACAGTTCTTCCAAAAGGAACTTTGACCCAGTTTCCAATTTCTGCTTGAGGTAAAAATTCATCCGGTATTCGATAAGTAAAGAGATGATCAATCGGGCGTGGAACGGCTACAGAGAGGGTGGAGTTAGAATTTGTGGTAGTCATTTAGAAACTTATAAATCTCAGAGCTTGATGCTTTTCCAAGTTCTGTAAATCCAGACGGGATTTTTGTTTTTAACTCTAAAAGTCCTTTTGCCTCTTCGATCAAATGAAGCTCTACGAGTTCAACCCGATAATAGGGCTCTTCTAATTTTTCGTTCATTTTGAATGAAGTCGTGAGACTGGGATAGGGGAACTCTTTATAAAATCGAAAGGAATCGAATTGAAATCCTATTTTTTTTCCATTACTCAAAAATCGAAAAGGTAAAAACTGGTCTTTTTCAATCCAGAGTTGAGATTTTGAGTCATCTTTCGGACCTAAAACCCATGCGATTTTTGTACCCGCAGTCTCTACTTTTCTTCCTAACCAGAGAGAGTCAGAGATTTCTAAGTGTTTGCTGAGCTGAGCTTCATTGGATTCGAATAAAAGAAAATCAACCAAACCAAAATGGTGGTCACCCACATAGAGTTCGTTTCCCGTGTTGTCAGAAATACGACTCCTTACTGCTCTCGCATGAAAATCAATGAGGACTGTTTCTTGAAACGTGATTCCACTGGGTTGGAGTATTAATTTATTTTTTAGTTTTACTCCTGCGAATCCCGCATGTTTGAGTGCCATTTTATGAATAATAAACTGCGAGGGCGGGATGTAGGCCTGGGCATCAGCACTGAAAATAATAAAAATTAAGACCCAGAGTTTTTTCATTAAGAACCCAAATGTTTTTTGAGGAGCTCTTTCACGCCTGAGGCGAGCTCAGGGCGTCGCAATGCATAGGCTATTGTGGCATCAATAAAACCTAAGCGATCGCCAGCGTCATATCTGATGCCGTCAAATTGATAGGCAAGAAGTTTTTCTTTTTTAGCTAAGAGCTGCAACCCATCAGTGAGTTGGATTTCTCCTCCTTTTCCGGGATGGGTGTGTTTGAGATATTCAAAAATATGGGGGCTTAAAACATAGCGCCCAGGGATGGCTAATCGCGAAGGAGAGTTTTCTGGAGCAGGTTTTTCTACTAAGTTTTCTACGTGCATGAGTTTAGGATTCAACATTTTTCCGCCTACAATGCCATACTTAGAAACCTCTTTTGCGGGCACTTCCATCACTCCAACCACTGAAGCTTGTTCTTTTTCGAAAATATCAATGAGTTGTTTTGTGCAAGGGATCTTGGAGTCGATCAAATCATCGCCTAAAAGAATAGCAAAGGGTTCGTTTCCAATGGCGGGTTCAGCGCAAAGAACTGCATGGCCTAGGCCCAATGGATTTTTTTGTCGAATGGAAATCAAATTGCAACAGCGACCAATGCTTTTGGAAATTTCTGCCAGATCTTTTTTGTTTTTTCTATCCAAGGTGTCTTCGAGTTCGTAATTGAAATCAAAATGGTCTTCGATCGCACTCTTATTTCTAGCTGTGATGAGGACAATGTCTCTGATCCCAGAACGGACCGCTTCTTCCACAATGTGTTGAATCATCGGGACATCCACTATCGGGATCATCTCCTTAGGAATCGCTTTTGTTGCGGGTAAAAAACGAGTGCCAAGCCCTGCTGCAGGAATAACAGCCTTACGAACGTGCAAATTTGTATGTCCCATGAGTCACTCAGCCCTTTTTCCGAAGTCCTGGTTTTTTAGGACGCTCTATTTGGAAAGCGATGCTCTTCTGACTCTAGCTCCATTTTACAGTCTATGCAAAGGGTCGTTGAAGGATTGGCCTTCATTCGGGCTTCAGTAATTTCTTCACTACACTTTTCACATTCTCCAAATGTACCCAGGTCTATGCGTCTAAGTGCGTCATCTATTTGTGAGATCGAGGCTCTTTCACGATTTTTGATCTGAAGAACAAGTGTTTTTCCAGCATCAGCACTCGCTTGGTCTACAGAGTCGGAGAAAAAAATTTCGTCGTCGTTGATCAGATCGGTTGTGGTTTGGTGCAAATCTTGAAGTAAGAAATTTTTCCGACTTAAAAGCTCTTTTCTGAACCGTTCAACCTTTTCCTTGCGTAATGTCATAGGTAAAGGAAGACTTAGCAAATCTATGCTGATTCTGGAAGAAAATTGTTGCGATGTGCTATGGTTGGCCTTGAAAGAGGCGATGCGAGGAGCATGGCAAGGGCTGTAAAAAGGAGGAAATAATGAGAAAACTAATGATTTGTTTAATTATATTATGTGGTTACAGTTTACAGGCATCTGATTTTCATTCCCCAAGAACCCTAGCTCTAGGAGGTTCGGGGCATGCGGGACCTCTTCTAAACGATGCTATTTTTCTAAACCCGTCTTATTCCTCGTTTTTACCAACCTACAGCATGGGGATGAACTATCTGGCGTTTAGTGGGGATACCTCCTCTACTAACGACCCGGTTTCCAAAGGGAAGAACTATAGCTTTTCTATCCAAGACGGGAGATCTGAACTCTTTCAAGCGGGTGCAGCTTATACGGTGAGAGGGGACGGAAAATTTGTCCATATTGGAGCCTCAAAATCTTTCGTCAATCGCTTCGGTTTTGGATTGGGCGGAAAATTTTTCTTCAACGATAAGGAGCACACCGCTGGGCGAGATGCAAGTTTTTCGACCACATCCGTACTTGCAGAGTGGATGCAGGCTTCTCTGATCGTAGATAATATTTTTGAGACAACCGAAGGAAAAAATCGAGGACTCTATCGAGAATACACTTTGGGACTTAAGTTAAATGGAAAGTCCATGGTCATGGGTTATGTGGATCCTCATCTTTGCCCAAACAGCCCAGATGGGAAGAAATATGGATATGAAGCGGGGGTTGAATTTGTCATGATGTCAGATTTTTTTCTTAGATTGGGTATGTTTAAAAATGCAGGTATCCCTTTTCAAGCGGCAAGAGGGAGAGGATATGGAGCGGGAGTGGGGTGGATCGCTCCTCGCATCTCGTTTGATTATGGATTTTCACGGGTGATCGAACCTGTGATTGCGACGGTGCATGCGATGGGCGCGACGGTGTATTTTTAGGGTACAAAATCGGGTAACCACTCTTCGAGAAAATATCTCCAAGGGAGAATATCTACGCCTGACTGAGTGCGGGGTTCTGTGACAGTGCAAACAATACAGCTCTTTATTTTTGGATATTCCTTTTTTAAAAGAAGAAGTGATTCAAGATCTCCATCAGAAATCTGTTTATGAGACTTGCATTCGATAGCAAGTTTCGGAATTTTTCCGTGTGCTAGGAGAATGTCGACTTCCTTTCCATCAAGCGTTCTCCAAAAATGAGGTTTAAGTTCACTTCCGGAATATTCAATCCGTGCCCGCACCTCTCCCAAAATCCATTGTTCAAATAAATGACCTCGAAGTGTAGGATCCAGTGGATCACGGAGGCGTGAAAGAAGTGCACAGGCAACTCCACCATCAAAAAAATAAAATTTAGGATGGGTGGAGAGCTGTTTTCTGATACTTTCAGACCATGGAGGAAGGCAAAACCCAATCAATGTGTCTTCAAGAATTTCAAAATACCCCTGAACACTCCTCGCAGGGAGATTACAATCTCTTCCGATTTTTGTGTAGTTCACCACCTCTGCCATAGACTGGGCTGCAACTTCTAAAAACCTCGAAAATCCCCCAAGATTTCTCACGAGTCCTTCGGCTTGAATTTCTTCCTTCAGATAAAGTTCTGTGTAGGTTTTTAAAGTTTGGATTTGTAGAGCCTCTGTTTTTTGAAAACCGCTGGGGAGACTTCCAAACTGAAGAATCTTTTCAAGCGTAAAAAGATTTCTGATTTCAGGATAAGTCAGAGGAAAAAGCCGTTTAAGTATTGCTCGCCCCGCCAGTAAATTAACTCCTTGTCGTTTCAGTTTACGTGCGCTGGAGCCACTTAACCAGAAAACGCATTTCTCAGATTCGATGAGGGAATGAACTTCATCCAGTAAAAAGGGTAATTTTTGTATCTCGTCAATCCAGATTAGTTTGAGTCCTTTTTTCTTGATTTGAAACAGAGCCTCTTCCCTGAAAAGCTCTGGGCTTTTAGAGTACTTAAGAAAGGTCTGTACCTTCAATAAGTCGACGGACCAGTGGGGCAGTGATTCTAGGCGGTGACGCATCCAGGTGGTTTTGCCACACTGTCTGGGTCCAATAACAATACAAGAGACTCGAGGGTCTAGGCTTAATAATCGTGAAAACATGATTCATATTATAGCCAAAATCCTGAAACAGTGTCCATCTATTTTTCCGCCTATTTTACTGAAAATGGAGACGTTAGGGTGACCTTGACTTTATTCCCTATTTGCACGACAATTAGGGAATATGTTCCAGAGATTGCTAAACCCAAGTCAAAATCATAGTTTTTTCTTGTTTGGAGCCCGAGGTACCGGCAAATCTACATTTGTTCGGAGTGAATTCTCTAAGAAAAATACTTTGTGGCTCGATTTACTCAATGATGATCAGGAAGAGCGCTTTCGCAAGCGTCCACAAGAGCTTGCTGATTTATTAAGCCGAGAGCCACGTGCCTGGGTGGTGATTGATGAAATTCAAAAAATCCCCGCCCTGCTTGACGTGGTACACGCTGAAATTGAAAGAAAGAAAACCCGCTTTGTCCTGACTGGATCCAGTGCTAGAAAACTAAAACGTTCCGGAGTAAATCTGCTTGCAGGCAGAGCCTTTACTTACCATCTCTCTCCATTGACTGAACTTGAGATGGGTGCGTCCTTTGATTTGGAACAAGCGCTCAATTGGGGTACTTTGCCTGGGATATTCGCATTTGAAGACGATCGTGAGCGCCAGGAGTTCCTAAAAAGCTATGCGCTTAATTATGTAAAACAGGAAATTATTGCAGAACAAATTATCAGAAAAGTGGATCCATTTCGTGATTTTTTGCCGATTGCTGCACAGTCAAACACTCAGATCATTAATTATACAAAAATTTCTGACGATGTGGGGGTGGATCATAAAACTGTCGAATCCTACTTCCAAATTCTAGAGGACACACTGATCGGATTCCGGTTGCAACCCCATCATCGCTCGATCAGAAAGCGCCAGAGAGAAGCCCCCAAGTTTTACCTTTTTGATCCAGGTGTCAAACGAGCCCTGGAGCAAAAGTTGAGAGTACCTTTACAAGTTGGGAGTTATGGATATGGAAGGGCCTTTGAGCATTGGGTGATTTTAGAGGCCCATCGGCAAAATGAGTATAGACGATTAGATTATCAGTTTTCTTATGTGAGGACCCAGGCTGGAGCCGAGATTGATCTCATTATCGATCGTCCGGGTGAAACGACTCTGTTAATTGAGATCAAATCTTCTGATCGGGTGACAGAAAGAGATACTGGTACGTTAGAACTTTTTCTAAAGGATTGGAAAACGCGGGGTAGTTCTAGGGCCGAGGCCATGATTTGGTCGCAAGACTCACACGAAAAACGAATTGGCAAAGTCTTGGCTTTACCCTGGCAGAAGGGGTTGCGTGAAGCTGGGTTGTAGGGAGAACAATCTCATGGTTAATTCTTCCCACTAATCTCCACCGGCACTGCCTTCAGAGTCATGTAGTCGTTAGAACGAAGTGCAAGCGAGCCTGTCACACTGTATTTTCCAGTAAGAAAGAGATCGCTCTTTAGAAGGACGCTTTTCTCCAGCTGTTCTGGGCTAAAAGTATAGTTCACGGTGTATGAAGGTTCAGCCCCAGAAGTGGTGACTAATCCCTTTTCAGATTTAAAAGCGATTTTTTCTCCACTGCTAAAAATCCCTTCGTCCTTGATGCTATAGCCATAGACGATTGCCGCATAGGTTTTTCCCGTTTTAGGTTGGAAAGTCACCTTCTCCTCGTCAGTAGATCCTCCGCTTTGGCCAATGCTGCCGCACTTAGGATCTGTGACATCCGTTGCGTCACTGGGACATTCTACTACGTTTAGGTCAATATCATTTCCAGGCGAACCCCCCGTTGTGATTGTTACGGATTTTGCTTCTTTGGGATAGACGCGCAATTTTCCTAGTGGGTTTTCTACGACCACTTGAGCGTCTTTTTCTACTACTGCAGCAACAGAATTAAACAGACTGTCGATCATGAAAGTGCTTTTTTCTCCACTCGGTTTTACAGCCAGAGAAGCGTCTTGCAAGGTCCAGGTCAAAGAGCCAGTGAGCGAAGCCAATGGGCCAGCAATTTTTTCAATATTGGTGGTTCCTGTTACATAATCAATTCTGAGTTTATACTTAGATTTTGCATAACGGTATTGTCCAAAGACATGGATATCCCAAGTACCAGGAACAGGATTCATCTTTGTGTAGACAAGTCCTCTTTTGGAAGAATCTAAGATTGGCGTTCCATCCGCTTTACAATTAGAAACTCGCGCATCTTTTCTCGCTTTGATGGGGTTTGCTGTGTTTGATCCCTCCAGGGCCATGAGTTCTACCCCAGAGCAGTTAGAACCAAGTTTTAATTCAGGTACTTCCAGAGTCAATCGAACCACACTCGTTCCACGAGGAACTTCGACATAATTTCTACTGACACCAAAGCTGTTTACTTCTCTATCCACTTCATATGCTGTCGCTTGACTCAAAGTTTTGTGAGGAACTGTGAGAAAAACTGGAACCACAAATGAGGGAAGGGGAGAAATTTTTTCTCCCACCGCTCTGTAAGCTAAAATGAGGGCTCCTTGATCTCCTGGAGCCAGTTCATTAGAAATAATATCTCGATCTAGACATACGTTGAGCAGACTGTCTTGGTCAGTGCCCAAAGTTCCAGTTCCATCTGGGTTCATCGATATGATGACACCTTTGCTGATGATAGAAAGGCGCGCTGTCTCTGATTCAGAACAGTTGAGCCGATCTAAAGCGCCCACCTTGAGCCAGGGCTTACTTGCGCCTGATCCGTAGTAAACTGTTTTCAAAACAAACTCGTCTCTGGATGTGAGAAGTTGCCTTTCTAAGAGTTCTGTCGAATTTGCCTGCGAAGAGGTCCATTTTTCAGGCAAAAGCCGAGAGAAGTGAACTTTTCTCAAGGTCTCAGTCCCTCGATAATCTAAATAAAGTCCAGATCCAAAAGCTGGATTTTCCAAATCTCCAATTCTAGAGCCATCATATGCAATTCCGTTGGGTCCAGTGGCTTGAACTAAAACCTTATAATCGAGCTCAACTGGTTCATTATTCGATGTTACGGCTGTGGGAGGATTCTGATCCCTGTATTGAAAGAGAAGTTTCCATGCAGAGGGCAAATCTAATATCCCATTTCCTTCATCAATCCATGTGTAATTATTTTCGTCTAAAAACCGAGCCGAAGAAATCAAAATTTGTCTTAACACTCTAGAGTCGGTGGGTAATTTTTTAGATGGATGAAAGTCGTTGTATTTTTTTACAGCATCTAAGAAAAGAGCGTAAGCCCCTGTTGCTGTAGGTGCAGCCATCGAAGTACCCCAGTAAACGTCTAAACCCGCACGAGCACCTTGTGCAGAATTGAGTTGAATGGAGCTGAGCTCCGTCCCTGGTGCCACGAGATTGGGCTTAAACCCGCCCGCAGCCGTTGGACCCCTGCTGCTAAAAAATAGGACAAAGTCTTCGTCTGGAATTTCAGAAGCGCCCAAACCTGGCCATCCATATTGTCTTTGGATCAATTCACGCGAAGCACTTGCACCCACACTTAACGAAAGTCTAGCCACTGAGGGACTTCCCACTGTTTGTCTTCCGGGGCCTGAATTTCCGGCCGATATGACAAACATTACATTGTAGAGTGTAATCAATCGATTGATCATGACTTCTTCTACACCGTAGCCGTCGTTGTACGGATTCAACCCACCCAAAGACATGTTCACCACTTCTGCTCCACCCTTTACAACTAGATCGATGAAAGCAGCGGCCGCATTACACCCTCCATTATTTGCACAAACTCGATTGAGTAAAATTTCAGCCTCGGGGGCAACTCCACGTGCTAATGTGTCGTCAGGATCATTCGAAATTGTTTTTGATCCTGCTGCGATGCCCGCGACATGAGAACCGTGATTTCCTGGGTCAAAGCCTACAACAGAAGCACTACGAACCGTAACAGTTCCACTCCCGTCTTGTTTCGGTAGCTCATCAGATTTGAGATCAAAACCGATTTTTTCGTTTTTGACGGAAATCTCGCTGTGAGTTTTATTCCAATTTCCCAGGGGTTTCGAATTTCTAAAATCCCCTGTTCCTGTTTTATCTAGGTAAACAACATCATCTTCTGGAGTTGCGCCTGGCACTAAGATCATGAATAAATTATCATCTTGGGATCCATTAGCATTGATGTCCACAGCCTCTGCGTCACTCTGAAAAGCACTTTCCGACAAAACGCCCAGTTTTGCTTTGCTCGCTGGGTTTGTGAGTAAAACTTTGAGCTCGGGAGAAACTTTTATTTTAAGTCCGTTGACTTGGACTAATCGATCACCTAGAGGCATAGTTGGAAGTTTGGGTGTGAGGAGGACCTCTGCATTGACGAGAAGATCTTCTTCGCCGCCGCCAGTATCTCCCGTGGTCGCAGGAGACGAGACCTCAAATTTTGCTTTTGGATTAAAATAAACGCGGCCTTCTTTAGTAAAATCTTTGAGATAAAAAATTCTATTTTTCGATTTGTCTTTTTTGGAAAGAAAAGTGGGATGATTGAGAGTGAGGCCTGTGTCTGTAATTCCAATCTTGACTTGGGATCCATCTACAGAGACTGGACCTTCTACTTTTTTCTCAGGTTGGTCGAGAATGTCTTTCTCTGCTTCTTTGGAAAAAACATCAGCGTGGATTCGTCTTAGTCCACTGTATGGGTCAGTCGTATCTCTGGGTCCTGGGGCTTCCTCAATCCCTAGAGCTCTTGGGGTGAAAGCTTTGACCGAGGCTAATGCGGAGTTATCATAAATAATAGGTTGAACCAAAACACCTTTTGCTAATCCGAGTGAAAAGAGTTGTGCTTGTATTTCTGCGACGTAAGGCAACATGAAAGTAAAATAACCCACTTCATTAACGTGGGTTAAACCAATGCCGTGGTTCTTTCTGACATTGTTAAACATGCTCTCAAAACTCTTATTAAGCAGTGCGGTTTTTTCTGCCGCTGGCTTTGATGCTAAATTCGATAAGAGGAGGGTGAATTCTTCATCCGTGTAGGTCCCTTCTACAGAATAATATAAGACCCCCCCAATATTTTGGAGCAGGATCTCAGCTCCATTGCTCAGTTGAACAGGCTTGGTCTCTCCAGCAGGGATGTCTTGGGCCGAAATCCAAGGTCCTTTCACCTGACCAGTGGGCTGTTTTGAACAAGCCACCGAAACGAATAATAGAACACACAATACGCCTAATTTAGATTGAGTTTTCATGAAATTCCCCCCGGAATTTATCCCCGATGGAGCATATAGCATTTAGTGTGCAAAAAGGGAAATAAAAAATATTTATTTCTCTCCTGCTTTGCTTTATTGGATACTATTGTTGCAGAGTCCTCGGGTAACTCCTCTCCTGGCCCATAGCCGGTGACGGATTCTGGGTTTTTTTGTGTTTGAAAACAAACAAACTGTCTTTGGCTATTTTGTCTTTTGTTATTTTATCTGCGGCAAAAAACCCCCCATTTTCTCCCTCCCAAATATTTTCACTGCCACGTAAGCGTTGTGCGTGCGACACAGGCAGCGCAGGTTCTCCGGAGAACTAGCGATTATTTTACTTTGATCGGACTGTGTGCTTTTATTTTTCTCTTCTCCATTCTTTACTTGTTCCTTTACATTTTTCCGTGCTCGCCTCTCGTCTTGCCTCTGTGGGTCGATTTTCTCGAGCATGAACTCTGTCGACATCAAAAATATTTCCGCATAGCTCATGTTGGGATTCTTATGCGCCGAAAGTTCCCTGAGTCTCTGAACATTTTGCATCAACTTTTCTTCCACGACCAACTTGAGTTCAGTTTTGTCGGGCGTGAGAACACGGGCTTTTATGGTGAAAGACTGACAAATGTTTTTTCGCACTCTGTCTTGGATTTGTTCTCAATCTGATGAAGAAGATCTTTTTTCGTTTCGAGCGAAATTTGCTCTTCTTTATTATTTCTTCTCTTCTTTTTCTCATGCTGAAGATAACTTTGTAGACTCGCCACTGTGGTCAAAGAAACTTTGCCTTCGTTCAGTGCTGCCCCATTATTTGAAATTTTCCATATCATTTCTCCATTTCTTATGGACTCGTATAGCACGGGAAAAACGTCCCCTTTTATATGCGCGAGGATTGGATTTTAGGGTGTTTCTAAAAGAAGTTCTTGGACAAGGTCAGTGGGAAGTTTTGGTTGAAACAGCGGCGTTTCTTGGGGGTGATAAGGCCATTTAGTCCGGGATCCAAGCCATGGTAGCTGTTTCACAAGATTTTATGTCAATAAAATTCGACCTGATAAAAACGCTTTTTTTGAGTAGAAGGTTCGCCTTCTCTTAATATCAAACTTTGAGCCAGCGAGTTTAGTTCTTATGGAAAACCCTTTTAACCACAGAGGATGTCAGAGCTGATGAAAATCTATTGAGAAATTTAGTTCTCCGGAGAACCTGTGCTGTCTGTGCCGCACACATACTCTTTACTCACATTATGGATTCTTTACATTTTCAGTGATAGAATGATTTGAGGTGTCCACTCTGAA
>JAHFAB010000315.1 GCA_023250795.1 Bacteriovoracaceae bacterium | reverse complement strand
TTCTATTCGACAAAAACAATTTGCTAAAGTCTATCAACCTCTCTTTTCTGAAGACCCAATACAATAGAGTGTTAATTAGTTTTAGGAGCTTTCTCTATAATGATCGAATTCTCAAATCTGTAAATTTCGATATCGCATCAAAATCCCTGTCATTATGCCATATCGGAATTTTGTTTTTTATAGCAATCGTTGCAATGAGACAATCAGTGGAAGATCTAATAGTAAATCCCTTTCTTTTCCCCATTCTGTATATTTCAGAAGCCTGAAAATAATCTTCTGTTAAAAGTGGATCTCCAACCCTAGTAAGAGCTAATAAGCTTTCTTTCATTTTATAATGAACAATGTCCTCTCTTATTCCTTGTAAAACCTCTTGCAAAACAGGTGGACATATAACGGCAGATAATAACTGTTCAAAGGTAACTCTATCTTTGTTTTTTTTCAGTAAATGAATCCAAATTGAAGTATCAATGAGTATCATTATTGTAATCTTTATTTATTCTTTTTAGAAAAAATCTTGCTCGAGTTTTGATCTTCTCTCATTTGAGATAAATTGCCGCCCCAAGAAACAGTCCCTAACATACTGTGAAGCTGTCTAATCTTCATGACCCGTATAAACTCTTCTAAAACTAAGTTAACCGTTGCTGAATAGGTTTTTGTTCCAGCAATGCGAGTAGCGGTCATCAGTAAATCTTCATTAAGCACAAGATTTGTACGTTTCATGTGTTTATTATACATGAGTAAATAGAGACGCGCAAGAGATTGTAACCGGTCTGTTTTTAGTGTGTTGAGTAAGAAATTAAGGAGTTAAAAAAGTGGGGTCCCAGTCACGTTAAAAGAGCGTAGCAGGAAGCTACGCGATGATCTCATGGACGAGTACCCACGTGACTGGGACCCCACTTTTTTAACTCCTTAATTTCTTACTCAACACACTAAAAACAGACCGGTTGCAAGAGGTTTTTTGTATGTTAGTATCTCTCTGTGAAAACTCTTTTTTTATTTCCAAACTGGAAAACTCTACTCAGTGCCTTGTTCATTGTACTTGCATTTCCACCTTGGAATTTTAGTTTTTTGATTTGGTTTGCACTCATCCCTTGGTTTTCCGCCCTAGATAAATATAAAGGAGAAAGGAAAGCTCTAAAAAAAGGACTAGTTTTAGGCGTCTGGCAAGGAGTTTGGCTCAGTTTTTTCATGACCCTTGGAGGATTTTATTGGGTTGCCTATTCTCTCCACGAATTTGGTGTGCTTCCCTGGTCGCTGAGTATTGCAGCTCTTTTATTATTTTCACTGGGAAGTCAGCCACAATTTATCATCTTTGCTCTACTCAGAGTTTACTTAAAAAAAACCATAAATTGGGAAGCAGGCTGGAAATCTCTCACACTCGTTTCTATTTTAGCCTTCGCTTACACTGGATTAGACTGGATTTTACCTAAAATTTTCTTAGATACATTGGGACATAGTCTTTATTTATCTCGATATTTAAACCAATCCGCAGATATTGGTGGAGCACATCTTCTCACGTTTATTATTTATTTTTCGAATGAAACTCTGTACCAATTTATAAAATCCAGAAAAAAACCATTCACTCCACAGTTCATCACCGGAATATTATTATTCTCCCTGAACTTTATCTATGGATATTATAGATCCCATCAAATAGAAAAAATCATGACCGCCCCTCACCCCACTCTACAAATGGGGGTCATCCAAGCTAATATTGGTGACTTTGATAAAATTGCTGCTGAGAATGGAGTGAGAGGAGCTGCTGAAAAAGTTTTAAGCACTTTTTTTCGTCTCTCTGATCAAGCCCTCACTCTTGATCCAAAGCCAGAGGTGCTAGTCTGGCCTGAGACTTCCTATCCTTCTACGTTTAGAACTCCACAAACTTTGACAGAATTTCAAAGAGATCAGGAATTACAAAACTATGTACGCGCACGTGGTGTCCCACTCTTATTTGGAGGTTATGATCACTCTGATAGTAAGGACTTTAACGCCTTTTTCTTTCTCTCACCACACCCACTCCCAGCCCAAAAAACTGAAAACGATCTCCAAGTTTATCGAAAGAATATTTTACTTTTATTTGGGGAGTACATCCCTGGTTATGAGACTTTTGATTTTATTAAAAATAATTTTCCACAAGTGGGAAATTTCGGGCGCGGCATCGGCCCAGAGGTCCTAAAAATCTATTCGCCTCAATCAGGTCCGATTTTAGTGAATCCCATCATATGCTACGAAGCACTTTTCTCAAACTTTATTTTGGATGCAGTTAGAAAAGGAAGCCAGATCATTCTAAATATTACCAATGACTCCTGGTTTGGCCCTTATGGAGAGCCTGATCTGCACTTAGCTCTCACTGTTTTTCGAAGTCTTGAGTCCCGTAGACCACAAGTACGTTCTACGAACACGGGCATCTCTGCGCTGATTCTTCCGGACGGAAGTATGACCAATCGCTCTCAAATCAATCGCGAAGAAATCGTCAATATGACAGTCCCCATTCTCCCTTCGATCCAAACCCTCATGCTCAAATGGGGAGATTGGTTCGGGAAGTTTGCACTGATTTTGGGTCTCCTAGGAATTTTTTTTGCTGTATTCCCCTACATACAGCTGTCAAAACCTTAGACGGTTTTTTTCTAAAATTTTACAAAATCATTAGGTTTTTTCTGAAAAATCGCGTTGGCACGATCCTTGCTTACTAATAGGTAATGAGAAAGCTAAAACGCCACCTAATGTTTTTTTTACCTCCTTTTGCAGCTCTTTTAAGCAGCTGTGGACAGATGCTTTCGGGTACACTTCCCCCCAAAGTCCCATCAGCATCTGTCCCTGGAGTGGGCTATTCAGGGTCTTTAGTCAGTAACGAAACTATCCAAGGTAACTTTGTTTGCCCAATAGAACCTAACGTAGTACCTGATTATGACTGGGAAATTGATGGTTCAACTCAATATCAGGTTTGCTTAAGCCAAAGTTCTACCTACAGTATTTTGGTTCATGGACGCCCCAGCACAAAAGAAAAATCAAAAAAGATTTGTGTTTTCCCAATCGAATATCGGGATCAAGACCATGTTTTTATAAAACCTGATTTGACACGCGATCCAGAAGGGAAAATCCCTCTCAGCATTTGTCAAAAATCCGAAAGCCAAGATAAAGAAGGGACTGTCTTCCTTTTTAATTCAACCAACTTTAACACTGTGATGATCATAGATTTTCGGAATAAAGAAAAAATGGAATTCTGCCTAAATCCTAAGCAAACTAATTTTTATAATTGTCCGCCGTTCTCATACGGAAAGTTCAGATAAGACTCGGTGAAAGAATAAATAATATAATTTTTAGGGTGTATTTTTTTCAAAATTATTTATTTTTTAATCTTTTAAAAT
>JAHFAB010000314.1:1557-3397 GCA_023250795.1 Bacteriovoracaceae bacterium | reverse complement strand
ATACTTTTAAATTAGAGGGTTACTCTCTCTCTCTCTCTCTCTCTCTCTCTCTCTCTTGGCACCAATCTTGCTATAGCTTTAGGTAAGAGCAAACAAATGAATTGTTTGTAAAAAATATTTTAAATATAAAATGGATAAAAATATTTAATACAGATATTGAAAGAGGAGTTTTTATGAATAAGTTAAACCGTTGGATTGTTGTTTTTGGATTTTTTGCTATTTTTCAAAATGTGTTACAAGCAGATGATGCGCCGAAGTCAAAAGTTGAAGCCTCAGCCGAAGCGAAAGCAGAAGTAGTGCCAGACAGTGTTAAGATGAATAGGTTTGGTCATGGACCTGCCTGGGATTATTCTAAATAATGATGATTATACAGTTTATTCTATAGAGATTCTAAAGCCAATTAAGATTCGTCAGTCTATGATTCACAGCTCTTCTAGTGGAGAAAAGCTGACGCTTTATTTTCAGGATGGAAAGATTGTGGAATCTCCAGATCATAAAAAATCTTTTGCAGAGTTGACGTTTTATAAAAATATGCTTCAAGAAGCGGGTACTCAATCAGATACCAATAAGGAGTACGAGCTACTCGAGGGTGTTCTGAGTGTTCGTGCTGTAGGAACCAACATTAATGAGCATACCACGTCTATGGGTAGTGACTCTGTGTCGGGAGAGTGTTTACGTAGCTTTAGTATGGTCCATAGTCTTCGAGAGGGTATTGATTGCGAGGATTCTAGATTTAACACGAAAAATGGACATTTATGTGCTCTTGACATAAACGTGAAGTTTAACTTTCCTACCAGAAGCTCATTTGAAGACAAAGTAAATTACTTAGATAGCATTGCTGTCTTACTAGAAACATTAGGTCGGGACGGTTTTCGAGCGGTAAAAGTCAATTTTCCAAAGGGAAGTAGTACATGCATTGATAATGAAGACACACTTTCTGAAGCTATCAGAGCAATTGAAAAACTCGATGCCCCTACTTCCTCTGGAGAAGCAAAGAAGTCTGACCAGGATCAAAAGAAGGTGCAAGGAAGCAGTGGCCAATCCAGTGGAGAAACGCCTTCTCAATCTGGAAGTGATAACTGTGCACATTAAAGGGTGGGGGCCTACGCCCAACCACCGGTTGCACAACCCCGGTTTATCGTCTAAAATGGGGTTATGACCCCGAGAATTCTAACCATACAAAAAGACTACAGTTTTTTCCTTTTTGGGCCCAGAGGGTCTGGAAAAACCACCTATCTAAACACTGTTTTTAAAGCAAAGCATACCCCTCCTCTCTGGATTGATCTTTTAGACCCCGACGAAGAAGCCCTCTAGACGAAGAGCTTTTCTATCTTCGTACCAAAAACGGAGTAGAAGTAGATCTCATTATTAAGCGGCCTGGGCGTGCGACTCTCTTTATCGAAATTAAATCTACCTCTCATGTCTCCCAAGGAGACGCTAACAGTTTGACTGAAATCACTGCTTCAGAATCAAATCATCTCGCTATTTTAATCTCTTTGGATAAAAACTCTAAAACCTTTGGCCCCGTGCAAGCTTACTATTGGAAGGATTTTTTGACGCTTTTCATGGAGAACCAGGTGTAATATTGGGCTATAATCATGCCCTCTCATTTCGCAAAAAGTGAAATGCGCAAGGCAAAGGCCCCACCCCTTCATCCATAACTCTTCACTTTTTGCGAAGTTCAAAGGGGGGGGTGTTTCCCTTTCAGGCCCCACTTTTCCCCTTGTATTCCACTTTTTCCCCCGGTATACGCTTAGAGCACGCAAAGACGTATCGGGAAAGATTGCTCATAGCCAAGACACATCTCTTGGGTGAGGGAACTTCCTGAAATTTAAATGAA
>JAHFAB010000314.1:0-1547 GCA_023250795.1 Bacteriovoracaceae bacterium | reverse complement strand
GAAAGTGGCTATAGAGCATAAAATTAGGATTAAGTTGAAGGCGTTTGATCACGGAGTTTTGGATCAGTCTGTTTGGGAAATCGTCAATACTGCTAAAAGAACAGGGGCAACCGTGAGGGGTCCGATCCCTTTGCCCACCGTCATTAATAAGTATTGCGTTCTCAGATCGCCTCATGTAGATAAAAAGTCCCGTGAACAGTTCGAAATAAGGACTCATAAGCGGCTTTTAGACATCCTCGAGCCTACTCAGCAAACGGTCGATTCTCTGATGAAACTCGATCTTTCGGCTGGGGTGGATGTGGAGATTAAGTCTTAAGAGTGTTCTGATACTTCTTTTTGCACCGGCATGAAAGTGCCCTCCCAAGAAGAAAGTCAGAGCATGAGTAAGCACTGACATGAAAGCATCCGGTGACTTGGGTTTGCGTTTCTGACCAAAGTGGCAGAAATGTCCAAGTGGCATCCCGGTGATGCTGTGTGAGTGGAATACAGTTTAGTTGGAAAGTTTGTTTGGAGAAGAAATATGGAACAAAAGGCTGATTCTGAAGCCATACCAAATTCATCGGCAAGTACATCAGAAGCTCCCACTCCTGCGCCAACGCAGACCCATGCAGTGTTAGATCAAGGGCTGGGTGGCATTTTAGGTGTCAAAGCAGGGATGACTCAAGTCTTTACAGAGGATGGCGAGTCTTTGGCTGTGACAGTGATTGATCTAAAACCGACTGTTGTTACGCAGGTAAAAACTGTTGCAAAAGAAGGTTACAAAGCTGTTCAAGTTGGATTTTTAAACAAAAAAGCAAAATCAGCTACAAAGCCAGAACAAGGGCACGCCAAGAAGGCTGGTGCGACTGGATTTTATCATTATCAAGAATTTCGTTTCTCCCCCAGCGACAAGTTAGACGGAGTGTCCGTTGGACAAGTGCTTTCACCTGGATTTTTGAAATCAGGTGACTTGGTCGATCTGACTTCGAAGAGTAAGGGCAAAGGTTTTCAGGGCGGAGTGAAACGCTTCCACATGGCTGGAGGTTACAAGAGTCACGGAGCTTCTCTATCGCATCGGCAATTGGGATCCATTGGAAATCGAGCTGATCCTGGAAAATGTTTCAAAAATAAGAAAATGCCAGGGCATATGGGCCACGAAAAAGTGACCGTTTCCAATGTGCGTGTTGTGCGGGTGGATACGGAGAACCAGCTCCTTTTAGTTCATGGGAGTGTGCCGGGTCCTCGCAGTGGGATTGTGATGATCAGGAGAGCAGTGAAAAATAGCGGTTCTAAAACCCTAAACAAAGCAAAGGCCACCCAGTAAAGAACTAAAAGATACTAAGGATAATATTTATGCCAACTTTAGATTTAATAAACCAAGAAAAGAAAAAAATCGGGACGATTGATCTTCGGGACGATATTTTCGGCGTGAAAGTCAATGTTGCTCTCGTGCACCAAGTGATCAAAGCACAACTGGCGGGTCGTCGTCAGGGAACTGCGAAAACTAAGACCAAGGGAGAAGTTCGCGGAGGCGGTCGTAAACCTTTTAGACAAAAAGGAACAGGAAA